>NZ_JAUZMZ010000051.1:0-30391 GCF_036327435.1 Rhodococcus chondri
CCAGCCGACCTGCTAGCGTATTGCGCGGGCGACGGACAGCATTGGCACGAAATCACACCGATGAGAATTGAATTGACGAAGTTTGTCGGTCATCAGATCGGTTCCGCTAAGGACGGGTGCCCAAATCTGCCGATCCGCATCCTCTCGGTCCGCTCGAGGAATCCTTCCCCCAGGCCCCGGTGGTACAGGCCCGGTACAGCAGGGTGACCCGGTGATCGCCGTCGACAAGCTGCCGTAGCCCGGGCCGCGGCGAAGCGATGGATCACATCCCACCCGCGGCCAACGCGGCCCCTGCACGTCAGTTTTTGTCCGGGGCGATGACGGTCACCTGGTGCTGGGTCGACAGTCCGCCGCGGGCGTACACGGTGCAGTCCGGCCCACCGCAAACGGCATCCTCGAGGTGCTGCGCCGACATGTCGGCGAGGTGCTTTCGTTCACGAACCCGAGGCGGACGAGTACCTCATCAGCATCGGGAGGAAGGACGCTGCGTTCTAACCGGTGGACTGTGAGGAGGCCCCGACGAGTAGTTGGAGTCGGCTCGGGTACTTCTGCGCGCCCGGAACATTGACGACGCAGTACCCACCGGCGGGAACTCTCGATATCGTGGCGGTCGTCGTGACTCACGACAAGCGCAGCGCACCTGGTCGTCTGCATCTCCGGGCACTGACACAGCGGGCCTGCCGCCCATCGCGGCAGCCGCCCAAGGTGCTCGCAGTTGTCGCCCAGCACCCTCGAGTCACAAGCAGGGACAAGCCTTTACGGCGCCATGCCGATCACCACGAGGCCCCGCTACACCGACTCTCGTGCCTGAGAGGTGGCTCTGTACCGGGTAGGTAGCGCGATTCACCAGCGGCGCTCGAGGTCATCGTCGACATCTACCGCGACGACACCACACACGCCGACAGCATGCGCGGGCATCGCCGGGGCCTGTGGGCGCCGCGTCCCGTGTTGAGATCTACTTCGTGGCATCAGAGTTCGGCTGGAAGTTCCGGTCACGCAGACCCGAATATTTTCCCCTCATGTCGTGGCGAACTGTTCCCGCACAGCGTCGAGCCCGGTGACGTAGACCGTGTCGCCGAAGGCTTGCTCGACCATGGATACGGCGTCGTCGTCGGACTTGTACATGGCACTCCAGTGAATTTCTGATCCCGCGTCAGACCACCGGCGCGGACTACAAGTGGATGAACCTCATGGTCCGCGTGCCGCACAAGGGATTCCCCCGCATCCTCCGGCGGCTCGCACAGGGTGTGGCGGGGCTCGCGGTGAAGCGCGAGTACGTGGCGGGCGGCCAGGCGATCGCTGCCGGCCTGTTCGCCGGGGTGCTGCGCGCCGGCATCCCCGTCTGGACCGAGACGTCGCTGGTGTGGCTGGTCACCGACGGTGTCCGTGTGACGGGCGCCGTCCTCGAACAGAACGGCCGTGAGGTGACCGTGACCTCCCGTCGCGGCGTCGTTCTCGCGGCCGGCGGGTTCGACCACGACATGGCCATGCGCCGCAAGTTCCAGTCCGAGAGGCTGGTCGACAACGAGAGTCTCGGCGCCGAGGGCAACACCGGTGACGCGATCAAGGTCGCCCAGGAAGTCGGTGCCGACATCGACCTGATGGACCAGGCCTGGTGGTTCCCCGCCGTCGCGCCGACCGCCCCGGGCAAGCCGCCGCTGGTCATGCTGGCCGAACGGTCCCTGCCGGGGTCGTTCATCGTGGACCATGCAGGCCGCCGGTTCACCAACAAATCGTCCGACTACATGTCGTTCGGTCAGAAGATCCTCGACCGTGAGCGCGCCGGAGACCCGGTCGAATCGATGTGGATCGTCTTCGACCAGAAGTACCGCAACAGTTACGTGTTCGCGGCGGGGTTGTTTCCGCGCCAGCCGATCCCGGGCTCCTGGTACAAGGCGGGCATCGCGCACAGCGCCTCGGATCCCGTCGAGCTGGCGCGCTCGATGGGGTTGCCGGAGAGCACCTTCGCCGAGACCTTCCGCCGGTTCAACGACGATGCCGCGGCGGGAACGGACTCCGAATTCGGACGCGGGCAAAGCGCCTACGACCGCTACTACGGCGATCCGACGGTCGAACCGAACCCGAACCTGCGGCCGCTGACCGAAGGGCCGCTCTACGCGGTAAAGATGACGCTGAGCGACCTCGGTACATGCGGTGGCGTGAAGGCCGACGCGCGGGCGCGGGTGCTGCGCGAGGACGGCAGCGCGATCGACGGTCTCTACGCGATCGGCAACACCGCCGCCAACGCGTTCGGCAACACGTACCCGGGAGCCGGGGCGACGATCGGTCAAGGCCTGGTGTACGGCTACATCGCCGCGCAGGACGCCGCGAAGTCACGCTGAGGGCAGGACGGGTCGACGCGGATGTTCTCGGCGGGGGTCGCGGTTTCGACGAGCTTGTGCGCAGTTGCGCGGGACCATCGCCGCGGACCTGCACACGAGCACGTGGTGGTCGTCGAGTACCCCATAGGAGGTGACCACGTCGAGGCCGCCCTCGAGCCGTTCGTCGGGGTGGAACCTGGCAGCAACCGAGCCGGATGCAGGCCGTCAGGGGCATCGGTCCTGATCTGGTCTCCGGCCGGTTTCTGAAGCTTCGACGGGCGGCCCGCGCAGGAGCGGGTACGACTCGAGTTCGCTGTTCCAGCGGCTGACCTGGCGTTCCAGGAACCCGTCAGGGCGGCTGAAATCGGTGAGTTCGATCGAAGTTGGGTCGATCAGGCCCAGTTCGGTGAGTGCGTACATCTTCGCCAGGCCCATGCGGTGGCGCACACTACCGTCGCGTGGGCCGGGAGGGGCCGTAGGCGGCGTGCGGTCGCAACGGCTCTGGACCGGCCGAGGCTGGGTTCCGAAGTCCGGGCGCGAGGCATCCTGCGTCACCGCGCAGGCTCGGATGGGGATCGATGTAGTGGATGTGTCGATCGACTCGATCGTCATGCGGGTCAGGTGCGGAAGCAGAACCTGCAGTTCACACCGATTCGCAGCGCACCGGCAAGATCATCGCCTGTGGACCGGCAGCGGTCCTGAGCGGCACCCCACTTCGCGCCGTCACGCAAAATGGGCCAAAACCAACCTTTCGTCGCCGTTGACAGCACCGCAGATCTCGGGGATCGGCCGCCCTGCGATCTCCGTCGGAGGAAGGCAGGATGGTGCCTATGCAGACCACGTCTTTGACCTTCCAGTCCTCTATTCTCGTGCGCGCCACTCCGGAGCAGGTGTATGCGCTTGTGTCCGACGTGACCCGCACCGGCGAGTGGTCGCCGGTGTGCGCGGAGTGCTGGTGGGACCCGGGCCAGGGACCTGAGGTCGGTGCCATTTTCACTGGCCGGAACGTGACCCCGGACCGCACCTGGCAGACACGCTCGGAGATCGTCGTCGCTGACCCGGGCCGCGAGTTTGCGTGGTCGGTCGGCCCTGGCGTGGTGCGTTGGGGTTATCTGATGAAGTCCGCGGATGCAGGCACGGAGCTGACGGAGACCTGGGAGTTGCCCGCGGCCGGTCAGGAGTTCTTCCACGAGCGTTTCGGGTCTGAGGCGCCAGGCGAGATGGCCGCACGTGAACAGGCTGCTCGGGAGGGCATCCCCACTACGCTCGCCTCGATCGCACGGATCTTGGAGGGCTGAAGCGCGATCGCGATCACCAAGGCCGCGGGCGGAGGAGTGAGCATGCGTCTGCGCAGGGCGGTCAAACGGGCCGGAGCGATCCTCGGGGTGGCGGCCGTGGTCGTGCTCGCGGGGAGCACGAGCGTCCCCGCCGCGGCGTCCCCGCCGGGACCCGAGAGCTGTCCTCCGATGATCGTTTTCGGGGTCGACGGCACCCTCAAGGTCGGCAAACCCACGTCGACGGTTCATCCGATCCTTGCGGCGGTCGCCGACCGCGGGATGCGGACGGTGCGGATCGGCTATCCCGGAGAGATCAGCCCGATCGGTACACACACGTACAACCGGTCGAAGGAGATCGGGGTCGACGAGCTGCACCGGCAGGTCGCCCTCGCGCACGCCGAGTGCCCCATTGCGGCGCTCCGCGTCGTCGGCTTTTCGCAGGGTGCCGCGATCGCCGGCGACGTCCTCGCCGAACTTGCGCACGACATCGACCGTCCGGACGATCTCGCCGGTCTGTTGATCGCCGACCCCCGCACCCCCGACACCGGCGCCGAGGTCGTCGCCCCGGGAGCGCTGGCGGGCATCTCGCTGACCGGGGCGCGTGACGGGTTCGGGACGGTTCCGGTCGCCACGGTCTGTGCGGTGGGTGACGCGGTCTGCGACATGGTCGATCCGCGATCGGATCCTTTGGAGGCCGCGCGCCGGATCGAGGGCTACTTCGCAGTGCACCAGCGCTATTCGGAGTTGACTGTCGACGGTCGTTCGTTCGTCGACGCTATGGTCGACCTCGTCGAGCACCCGCGGACCACGAGCGTCCGGCTCGTGAACTGAGGGGCCATAGCGCCGATCGGTCGTATCGAGTTCATCGACCGCCACCGAGTGCTGATCCCCGTCAGTCGATCGGCGGATAGGGAGAATGCCTCTCTCCGAACCGAGGATTCGCACGTGAACGTCGTGGTGATGGGCCGTCCGCATAGTCGACTCGGTCCGCGGAAACAGTCAGGGGAGACATCGAGGCCCGACGTCGAGTAGGTCTTGGTGGGCGGCGGCATGCCGGTCGGCGGTAGTTGGTGATTCGTCCCTGCAATCATCACCGGCAACACTCCGCCATCGGCAGAAACCTTCCCCTCAGTCGATGGATCAATGTCCCAGTGCAGTACAGCTAGCCTCGCTTCTTGTGCTTCCTGCGCTCCTTCTTTCCGAATCCGAACGCACGCCTTTCTTGCGGGAGTTTCGTCTTCGCCGTCGCGGCCGAAGCATCGTCGGACGGCGACTGCTGCGCAGTCTCGACACGGGAGCGCTCCATCTCGCGACGCAGACTCTCCATCAACTCGGGGGAGCGGAGCAGAAACGTGGCCTCCTGCAACGCGGCATACCGCGCCTTCGAAATCAACATGGCGCTGTTTCGCTTACCGACGATTTCGACCGCGACCGTGTCGTCGTTGACTTCCCGGATAAGGTCGCTCAACCGTTTCCGTGCGGACTTCACCGTGGTGGATGGCACTCGCCTCGACTCCAATCGCCCTGCGTACTCGACTCGCGCATCCTCCCATCACCGAGCCGTTATCCGCCGCGTTGCCGACGAGACTCGCGCGGGCAACCTTGTCCGTCCGCCCGAATCCGATGTGACGGCAGGGGCAGCGGACCGCCCGGCCGACCTCGTCATCCGGCAACCACCCGTATTCGTCGCAGCTACCGCACGCAGGAGGGAGCTTCGGGCGTGGGGGCGGGAGTTCTTGCCAGGCCGAGATCCAGGCCGCGGCCGAGCGAGCCGGGTCGTGAGGGCGGTGCAGTCCGAGCGCGGCGCGCACGAGTGCCTCGATGCCGTGGACCTCGACCGAGTGTGCGATCACGGTGGCCTTCTCCGCGGTCAATGTGTCGAACCGCGCGGTGAGGCCGACCCGGCGGCACGCCGCCGCCAATTTTTCGATGTGCGGGTGCTGCCGCTGCGCCGGCGTCGCCGGTCGTACCGGAAGTGTCGTACGCGACGCGGTGGCAGGTTCATTTCTTGGTTCGAGGACGGTTCGGGTGACACGGGTGTCACCCCGTTCACGCCCGGCCGTCATCCCGTCGGGTGCTCGTTTGTCGCCCCGTTGGTGTGGACGGGGTGACGGCGTGTCGTTCCGCCGCATGGTGAGGTTGTAACAGGTGGGACGACGATCCTCGCGGCAGATCGATGCCGCGACGCGCTCCTGGTCGCCGCGGCTGATGAGCTCGAGTTCGACGAGCGCACCGAGACAGCGCTGCACCTGCCTCTCGCTCATGCGGGCGTATCCGGCGAGTGTGCGCACGGACGGGTACGCGTCTTCGCCGTACCGGGAAGCGTGATTGGCCAGGCCGAGCAGTACCAACGTCAACGCCGGCGCCGACGGCATGCCGGGCGGGGTCGGGGAGGGTATGACGGCGTGTTCCAGTGTCCAGGTGATCGCTTCGATACTCACGACGTCACCTGCGCATGGGTATGCTGTCGCATGTTCGACTCCTTATTAGTCGGACATCCGGCCCGTCGCGATTGCCGTCGCGGCGGGCCTTCCTGTTGAGTTGTTCGCACACGCGTTCGCGTCTGTGGTTGGTCATCCTGTCACCGGAGGCGGTGAGGGTCAACGAGGCTTTGGAAGTAACGCCCCGACCGTGGCCGAGGCCGGCGGTACGGGACGGCTGCTCGGCGCATCCCGCACCGCTGGATGAAATGCGTCAGTGCGGCCTCGGATGGGGCTCCTCGTGTCAGGTCGAGGCGAGCACCTCGTCGAGCAGGTCGGCGTAACGCTCCTGCGCCGCGCGCCGCCGGGTGGGGACGTGCTCGCTGGGGATCCGATCAGCGGGAGCTTCGTAGCCGCGCAGGATGAGCTTGGCGACGGTGTCGCGGTGCACCTCGTCCGGACCGTCGTAGAGGCGGGCCGCGCGGGCCGCCCGGTACATGAAGTCCAGCGGCAGATCCGAGCTGAAACCGAGAGAACCGTGGGTCTGGATGGACCGGTCGATGATGTCGTGCAGGATCTTTGCGCCGAAGTATTTGATCATCGCGATCTCTTTGCGGGCAGCCTTGGTTCCCTGGGTATCGATCACCCACGCGGCCTGCAGCGTCATCAGGCGCAGGGCCTGCATTTCGGCGGCCGAGTCGGCGATCCAATTGCGGATGGTCTGCTTTTCGCCGAGGACGCTGCCGTGCGCGAAGCGGTACGTGGCGCGTTCGCACATCATGTCGAAGGCGCGGTTGGACTGTCCGATCCACCGCATGCAGTGATGAATACGGCCGGGGCCGAGGCGCTTCTGGGAAATCAGGAAACCGTCGCCGGGATTGCCGAGCAGCGCATCGTCTCCCACGCGGACGTCGCGCAGCACGACCTCGCAGTGCGAGCCGTAGGTGTTGTCCCGTGGAGACGGATTCTCCATCGAGGCGATGTCCCGAACCACGTCGAGACCCGGTGCGTCGATCGGGACGATGAACTGCGAAGCACGACGGTGCCGTTCGGCGTCGGGATCCGTGACGGCGACGACGATGACGAAATCGGCGGTCGACGCGTTGCTGATGAACCACTTGTGTCCGTTGAGAACCCAGTTGTCGCCGTCACGCACGGCGGTCGTCTGCAGGTTCGTCGGGTCGGCGCCGGCGTTGTCGGGTTCGGTGAGTGCGAAGGCAGAGTATTTCTCGCCTGACAGCAGCGGCTCGAGCCAGAGACGCTTCTGTTCGTCGGTGCCGACCGCGGCGAGTATCTCAGCGTTGCCGGAATCCGGTGCCTGGCAACCGAAGACGAGCGGACCGAGCGGAGAAGAGCCGAGGATCTCGTGCATCAGGCCGAGTTTGACCTGACCGTAGCCCTGACCGCCGAGCTCCGGGTCGAGGTGCGCTGCCCACAGCTGCTGGGCCTTCACCTCTTGCTGCAGAGGTGCGATTGCCTCGAGCAGTTGCGGCCATGTCAATTCGAGAGTTTCGAGCGGGCGGATCTCGTTTCGCACGAATGCGGTCATCCAGTCCAGCTTCCGCTGGAATTCAGGGTCGGTGGAGAAGTCCCATGCCATGTTGCATACCTCCGGTGTGCGGATAGGTGGATCAGTCAAGGAAGCGCAGGGTGCGCTCGAAGAGTTGGAGGGCATACCGGTGCAGGCGGTCACCCACCTCGGTGGATGCCTGGCCCGAGCAGGCGCGGGCATAGGTGCCTTCCAGAATGATGCCGAGCTTGAAACCGGCCAGCGCGGTGTACCAGTCGATAGCGCTCAAATCGCGATCGGTGTTTGCGGTGTACCGCTCGAGCAGCGCCGCGCGGGTCGGAAGACCGCCGGCCGCGGCGAGACTACTTTCGAGCAGATCGGGCGCGCCGTCGCGCTCGGGCCACATCGCGAAGATCCACCCGAGGTCGAGCAGTGGATCGCCGATAGTTGCCATCTCCCAGTCGACGATGGCAGTTACCTTCGGTTCGACGCGGTCGAACATGATGTTGGCAACGTGGTAGTCGCCGTGCAGGATGCCCGGTGTCCAATGTCGTGGCCGATTGTCGTCGAGCCAGGATGAGATCTTGTCGACCCCCGGAAGCAAGACGTCGGGATACCCGCGCAGGAGCGTGTACGACTCGAGTTCGCTGTTCCAGCGGCCGACCTGGCGTTCCAGGAACCCGTCGGGGCGGCCGAAATCGGTGAGTCCGATCGAGGCCGGGTCGACCCGGCCCAGTTCGGCGAGTGCGTCCACCATCGCCAGGCCCATGTGGTGGCGCACGCTGCCGTCTGCTGCGTGGGCCGGGGAGAGGCCGTCGGCGGCGTTGTAGCCTTCCACAGCCAGCATCAGGTAGAACACCGCTCCCAGTACTTCAGTGTCTTCGCTGCCGGCGACGAAGGTCGGACAGGGAACGGTGGTACCGGCAAGAGCGCGAAGAATGGTCATCTCCCGCAGCATCATTCGGTTCGAATGCGGGCGCAGATGCCTCGGTCCGCGACGCAGAACGTAGTGAATCCCGGCACGCTCGAAGCCGAGCATGATGTTCTGGGTTCCGCCGCCGATAGGGGAGACTGCTGTCAGATCGCCGGATCCGATGCCTTGCGTGTCCATCCAGTCGCGCACGGCGGTGAGATCGACTCCGAGGAGCTCACTGGGTGTCGTGTTGATCGGCATGATTAGAACGTATCTACCGTGTGCCGTACCGGCACTGCAGTTATCCGTTGGCCTTGTGGATTCCTACAATGCGTAGTGTGGCGCATTTGTGCTGTTCAGCGCGTCGCAAAGTCCAGGATCTGGAACGCAAGACGGGCGGACAGCAACGCGTCGAGGCTTGTGGGCTCCAGCCCGGTGAGTTCCCGAATTTTCCCTATGCGATACCGCACGGTGTTCTCGTGCACGTCCAGCGCGAGCGCGGCTCCCTGTACACGTCCCTCGGCGGCGACGAATGCCCGCCAGGTCGCGAGGAGAACTCCACCGTCGGCATCTCGTACTGCGTGCACGTAGTCGTGAGCGAACCGGACCGCCTCTTTGACACGGCCCGAGGTGACGACGACGCGTAACAATCCGAGTTCGGTGACGTCGAGGACACCTTCGTCCCAGTCGAAGGAACGCGCGATGTCGGCCACTTCACGCATCTCCCGCGAAGCCTGGGGAAAGTCGGTTACTTCCCGGCAGACACCCGAGATGACGGTGGCTGCGGTTGAGAGATCGGACTTCAGAGTCGCACGCACCTGCCCGACCCGGTCACGCACGGTCCGGAGTTCGTCGGCCGACCCGCCCGCGGGCAGCGGGAGAAGCACGATGATGCTTCCGGGCAGCTTCACTGCGGCAGGTTCGTCGATTCCCATGACTTCCCGGAACCTGCGCGTGACGAGGCGCTGTGCCGCAGACGCGGTCATCCGCGGATTCGCCGAGAGCGCGAAGCGGACGAGCGCATGGGGATGTGTCAGGTCGATGCCGAACTGTGGTCCACGGCGCAGCAAATGTTCCTTGTCTCGGGTATTGCGCAGCAGGTCGGAGAGGTAGTCGTCGCGCGCCTGCCCTTGCGTCTCGATCTGTCGGCGTTCGGAGAGGATCTGCAGCGAGAGCACTGTCGCGCCGTGCTCGGCGAGGTTCGCGTCGACCGGCTCGAGCGATCGTCCGACCTCGACTATGCCGAGGTATCCGTTGGGTTTGCCTTCGATCACCAGTCGACACATCAGGTGTCTGCGGCCGAGCCCAACCGACAAGGTCGGTGGCACGACCGCGGACGGGCGTTCCGGGCTGAGTGCCGCGAGTTCGGCCTCGACCGAGGGCATTCCACGGATCTGCTCGGAGATCGCGGGCGGACGCTCGAGGCCGAGCGTGGCGGGAGCGGACCATGCGAGTACGCGGAATTCCTCGTCGTAGAGGACGACGGGCTTCGCGGACAGGTCGCTGAGCAGCGCCACGACGCTGTGGATGTCGGCACCCTCGAGTACCGCGTTGGTGAGTTTGCGGTGCACGTCCGCGAGGTACGCAAGCGTGTTGCGGCTGCGGGCGATTTCCGACGCTTGGCTGCGCAGGCGGACGTTGAGCATCGCCTGGCTGATGAACAGAGCGCTGAGCTGCGCAAACATCTCGGCGATCTCGATGTCTTCCTGGGTGTAGACCCGTTCGCGGTCCTTGTTGTCGACGAAGAGCAGGCCGATAACGTCGCGGTCGAACACCAAGGGGACGCCGAGCATGGCCCGCACCCGCCAGTGCTCCATCGTGCGCCGGTGCGGCCTGGGATCGTTGGCGACATCACTGATGAGGACCGGTCGGGCGGTTTCGATGATTTCCCGGCCGAACCGGTCGCCGGCGATACCGGTCTCCTGGCGTTTGACGGCCTCGGTGATGTCACCTTGATCTGTGCAATGCCCGGCGGCGCCGCGGAAGCGGCCGTCGGGTCGCTTGAGGTAGAGCGACGAACGGGATCCGCCGATCACGTCGCAGAGCTTGACGCAGACCGAGCGAAGCAGTTGTTCGAGGTCGGCATCGCCGATGGCTTCGCCGGTGATCTCGGCAAAAGCGGTGATCACATCGCGTTCGCGAGGACGAGTGGGCGGACGCACCGCTTCGTCGGATGACCGGCCGTGCGGACTCGGGGTCTCGGTGCCCGTGCTCGGCAGTGGTGCCATGTCGGCCCTCACATTCACGGTTGTGTCGCGTCCCTTTCCATTCCGCCCCCGAATTTGTGGATTACTCCAATCTACCGGTTCTCAGGTGGCGATCACATCGGTCAGGGCGGGATCCAGTTCGTGGCCCATCCGGTCCCGCTTTGCGCGCAGATATCGCACGTTGTGAGCGGTGGCCACGGTGGGGAGAGCAACGCGGCCGACGATGTCGATCGAATAGCCTTCGAGTCCACCGAGTTTGCTCGGGTTGTTGGTGATCAGGCGCATGCGCCGGACACCGAGATCGGCCAGGATGCGGGCGCCGACGCCGTAACTGCGAGAGTCGTCGGGCAGACCCAGAGCACGATTGGCATCCACGGTGTCGAGACCCTGCTCCTGCAGCGAATAGGCACGGATTTTGTGCGCAAGCCCGATACCGCGGCCTTCGTGACCCCGCAGGTATACCAGCACCCCGCACCCTTCGCGGGCGATCTCGGCGAGGGCTCGTTCGAGCTGGGCTCCGCAGTCACAACGAAGGGATCCGAGGATGTCACCTGTGAGGCATTCGCTGTGCACCCGCACCAGCACACCCTCGGGTGTGCGCCCTGCGGCCGCCACGTCGCCCATGACCAGTGCGAGGTGCTCGGTGCCGTCGAGCACCGACCGGAACGCCACTGCGCGGAATTCACCGAACTCGGTGGGCATGGTCGATTCGGCGACGAGTTCGACGAACGGTTCGGTCGCCGTGCGGTAACGGATCAGATCGGCGATCCGCAGCATCGGCAAGTCGTGCTCGTGTGCGAACGCGATGAGATCGGCACCGCGCCGCATGGAGCCGTCGTCGGCGACGATCTCGCCGATAACTCCCACGTCACCCGCACCGGCCAGTCGAAGCAGATCGACGGTCGCCTCGGTGTGACCGGCGCGGGACAATACGCCGCCTTCTCGCGCGCGCAGCGGAAAGACGTGGCCTGGTCGGCGTAGATCGGCGGGCACCGTTGCATCGCACGCGAGAGCTCGTAGCGTCGCGGCCCGGTCCTCGGCGCTCACGCCGGTGCTGGTGGAGACGTGGTCGACGGTGACGGTGAACGCGGTGCCGTGCGCGTCGGTGTTGTGCTCGACCATCGGCGGTAGTTCGAGGAGGTCGGCGCGATGCGTCGTCATCGGCGCGCAGACGATGCCGGTGGTATGCCGGACGATGAACGCCATCTGTTCGGTGGAAACGGTCGCGGCGGCAGCGACCAGGTCGCCCTCGTTCTCGCGGTCGTCGTCGTCCACGACGACGACCATGCCTCCCGAGGCGAGAGTCTCGACAGCAAGTTCGACGTCCTGTGCGGGGGTCCGTGGCATGACGACTACTCCTCTTCTGCGCTGTGGGTGCCGAAGGTGCGCCCGTGGTAGGTCAGCGGCGGATGATCGGCGCGGGCGGCGTCCTCGACATGGCCGAGGACGACGATGTGGTCGCCGCCGTCCACGAGGTCGGCCACGTGGCAGGCCACCCAGCCGGGCGCACCGTCGATGCGGGGCACGCCGGCCGACAGGGACCACTCGACCCCGTCGAACTTGTCGGCGCCCTTGCGGGCGAAGGCCAGGGCCAGGCCGTCCTGCCCGTGCCCGAGAACATTGATTCCGAACCGTTTCTGCTCGCGGATCAGAACGAGGAGGTCGGACCCGCGATCGAGGGCGACCATGACCATCGGAGGACTCATCGACAGCGACGCGAAGGCGCTGACGGTGGTGCCGTGCGGGCGATGACCGTCCAGTGCGGTCACGACCGTCACGGGGGTGCACACGTTGGCCATCACGTCGCGGAACTCGGTGGTGAAGTCTTGGGTGGCAATAGCATTCATGATGTCCTCCGATCAGGGGAGCGGCGGTGCCCGGTGCGTGCCGGGCACCGCGCTACCGAGTTCAGGCGTTGGCCGGAACCGGGGCCTTCATCTTGTGGAGCTCGGGAACGACCTTCTCGCCGTAGAGCTTCAGCGCCTTCTCGGCCTGCTCGATCGGCAGGCCGCCGAACGCGAACGCGGCGTTGGCGAAGAAGTCGCCGATCGCCTCATGCCGGGCGGCGTACTTCTCGACGATCTGCTCCGGGGTGCCGTAGACGTTGGCCTCGACGTAGGCGTCGGCGGCGGCCTCCATGCCGGCCTCCCGGATCATGTCCGCGCCCACCTGGTACGTTTCGTAGCCCTTGGTCTCCCGCCAGTGCTCCCCGGCGAAGTCGTAGTGCTTGATGACCGACAGGAAGTATCGGGAGACGTGCTCGTAGGCGAGCCTGCGGGCTTCGTCCGCGTCCTCGTGGCACACCACGAAGTCCTGGATGACCGGCGGCAGCGGCTCGGTGCCCCAGCGCTCACGGTACAGGCCGCGCCACCGGTTGATCGCCTCCGCGTGCTTGGCGAACTCGAACTGCATGAAGGTCATCATGCGCACACCGAGATCGGCGATGACCGGCACCGAGTCCGGTGACATCGCGGCGCCGAACAGGCGGTCGCGTCCCCACTCGTATGCGGGGTTGGGTGCGGGGCGGATGTCGACGCGCGACTGCGGGTAGAACTCGCCGTCGGGGTTGTCGACAACTCCGGTGCGCAGGCCCTCGATCGTCATCTGGGCGCCTTCGATGAAGCGTCCCCGCGCTTCGTCCATCGGGATTCCGAAGGCGTCGTACTCCATCTTGGCCAATCCGCGGCCCATGCCGTACAGCGCGCGACCACCGGACATCATGTCGAGCATCGTCATCTTCTCGACAACGCGGACAGGATTGTTCCAAGGGAGAATCACGGCGCCGGTACCGAGCTTGACCGTCGAGGTGCGCGCAGCGAGATACGACATGATCTGCATGTTGTCCGGGCACATCGAGTAGTCGTCGAAGTGGTGCTCAGCGGACCAGACGGCGTCGAAGCCGTACTTCTCGGCGGCGACGCCCATTTCGAGCTCGCGGACGAACACTTCCTGATCGCTGACATTTTCGTGATAGTTCTGGAAGACGAGCAGCATTCCGACGTCCATGGACGTAACTCCTTGTATGAGTGGATGAATGGGAGAGTCGGGTCAGGGTCAGAGGAATACGGCCCTGGTGTGTTCGGTGTCGAGATACTCCTTGACGGAGTGGATGAGCCCGTCTCGAACCTCGAAGACGAAGTGGTAGAGGTTGTTGTAGACGCGGCCGTTGTTCATCTCCGAGTACGACTCGGTTTCCACAGCCACGCGGTCGCTTTCCGCGGTCCAGGCGAGGGGGGTCAGGGCGATCGCGCCGGTTTTCGTGTTCGCCGACAGCCCCGACAGCATTTCGCGGAATTCCTGCTTGGTCTTGGTGCCGGAGATTCCGTCGATGGTGCCGGCGACCCACCACGTAGCGGTGGGCGCGAGGTAGCCGAGGATGGCCTCGACGTTGCCGGTGGAGAAGACCTCCATGAATTCTGCAACGAGTTTCTTGTTGGCTGCTTCGAGGCTTCCGGCACTCGCGACGTTGTCCATCTGAGCTCCTTCGAGATAGGAATTTGGACGAATCCTGCAGCGTTGTAATATCTTCCGTGCTGCTGATGTCGAGGTTAATCGCATTGTTGTGGTGTGGGTCACGTCGATTTCGTCAGCGTTGTAGGTCGCTACAACGATCGGGCGCTCAGTCTCGGGAGCTGAACGAACTCATCAGCCCGCCGTCGGTCGCGACGACGCTGCCCGTCATATACGGCGAATCGGCCACACCCACGATGACCTGCGCAATCTCTTCGGGACGGCCCGTGCGACCCATCGGAATCGATGCGATCACCTTGTCGCGTGCTCGTCCGGTGAGAGTCGAGGTCATGTCGGTGTCCACGAAACCGGGGATCACCAGGTTGACGCGAATGTCCCGCGGTGCCAGCTCGACGGCCAGCACCTGTGTCAGCCCGCTCAGCCCGGCTTTTGCCGCCCCGTACGCCACATCGCCAGGAAAACCCCGGAAACCGACCACTGCACCGACATTGATCATCGACGCGCCGGCCTGAAGGCGGGGGACCACCGTGCGCGCAAGCTCGAAGGCGCCTGTCAGGTTGGTGGCGATCACCTCGTCCCAATGTTCGCGCGACAGGTCGCCGATCCGACCGCCACGATGCACGCCGGCGGCATTGACCACCACGTCGAGACTGCCGAACCTCTCGAACACCGCGTCGACGCCGCGACGGAGGGACGCGGGATCTGTGATGTCGGTGGAAATTTCGACGACCCGATCGGGCAGGTGCCACTGTTCTCCGGCGGGCTTGCGGGCGAAGACCGCCACCCGGTCGCCGCGGGCGGTCGCGTGTTCGACGACGGCGCGACCGATTCCGCGGGATCCACCGGTGACCAGCCAAGTCTTGGGCGTGCTCATCGATTCAGGAATCCTGTCAGCTCGGCGATGTAGCGATCGCGCTCCTCGAGGAACGGTGCGTGGCCGCTGGAGGCGAACTCGACGACCTCGGCACGGTGATTGAGCCCCGGCACGGCTTCGGCGGCCGAGAACGGGACGAACGCGTCGGCCCGGCCGTGAAGCAGCAGGATGGGTACCTCGAGCGAGGCGATCTCCTTGCGCAGATCCACGGTCGCCAGATCGCGCAGCGAATCGTCACCGCGTGGCCCCATCGACATGAACATGTCCCAGATCGAGTCGAGCACCGCCTCACCGGGATTTTCCGCGCACACTGCGGCGGCGACTCCGCGGAAAGTGTCGGCACGATTCGCGGCCGCCGAAGCGAGGACTGCCTCGACGTCGGCGACGGCACCGCCGTGCGGCCAGTCGTCGCTCGCCGTGTATCGCGGGGAGGCGCCGCCGGTAAGCACAAGTGCCGAGGCCCGGTTACCGAGTTGCGCGACCGCCGCGGTCGCGACCGCGCCGCCGAGCGACCAACCGTTGATCACCGGCCGGTCGAGATCCAGGTGATCGACGAGCCGAACGATGTCGGAGGCCAACGCCGCGATCGACACATCGTCGAAGTCCTTGTCGGAACGACCACAGCACCGCAGATCGACGGTGACGACCTCGTTTCCGTTGGCGCGCAGCGCCGGAAGCGTCGTATCCCAGGCGCGGGCGGTCGCGCCCCAGCCGTGGATCAGAACGATCGGCCGGCCCTCCCCGCGGTGGTGTTCGAAATAGATGCTGCGGTCGTTCTCGACGGGCAGAAATCCCATGGTGTCCTCCTGTGCAAGTGGAAAAGCGGAATCGAACGGATGGGTGGCAGGGACGGGAGCGAGGGTGTCGCGCAGCGCGCGCGGTGTGACGGGCGCACGATCGCGGAAGCGAGGTATGACGTGTTCGGCGAACAGTTCGAGCGATCGCATGACCTTCTCGTGTTCGAGGCCGCCGAAGCGCATCCAGCAGATCAGGTGCTGCAGACCGGTCTCGTCGTGCAGGGTGTCGATCTGTCGGATCAGGCCGTCGGGATCGCCCACGTACACGACACCGCCCTCCCTCAGACCGTCGACGGTCATGCCGCCGGCCTCGTCGGTCGCGGTGACCAGTTGGGCGTACCGCTCGTAGGTCGGCGGTACGTCCGATCCCTGCGGTACCGCCGCAAGGGCGGCGTCGAAATACCAGGTCAGCGCATCCCGCGCATTCTCGACGGCGGTTTCCTCGGTGTCCGCGAGGTGAATCTGCCAGTTCATCGGGAAATCGAGATCGAGAATGTCGCGGCCGTGATCGCGCAGTCTGCGTTTCGCATCGATGACGAACGAGTTGAGTTCCGGCATCGTCATCAGGGTGGGGGTGACCAGCATGTTGTAGCCCTGGTCTGCGGCCAGCTCGAGGGTCTCGGGGCTGATCGAGGCGATGTAGATGGGTGGGGTCGGATGCTGCAGGGGGGTGGGTCGGCAGTCGACGTTGTCCAGGTCGAAGTGTGTGCCGTGATAGGAGAACGGTTCACCCGCCGGCTTACTCCACAACCCCCGCACGATCTCGAGCGCTTCGACGAACACCTCCCGGCTCTCGCCCTGGAGGTCGCCGACACCCATGTTGTGGAACTCTTGCGGCTGGTAGCCGCGACCCACTCCGAAATCGAGTCGCCCACCGGAGAGAACATCGACCATCGCGTAGTCCTCCGCGATGCGCACCGGCCAGTCGAAGGTCAGATTGCTCACCGCGATGCCGATCCGCATCCTTTCGGTACGTTCGGCGATCGCAGCGGCGGCGACCTGCGGAGAAGGCATGGACCCGTAGTCGGAGCCGTGATGCTCGGCCAGCCACACCTCGTCGAAGCCGAGCTGTTCGGCGTAGGAGATCTGTTCGAGCATCTCGCGATAGGCCCGCGCGAAATCATGATCGGGGCATTCGAGGACGTAGAAGATTCCGAACTTCACCTGCTTCTCCTCGCGACGACGGATGCCCCTGGACGGGCCGATGGAACCGACGCTAGTGTGATCCGCGCCTCACGGGAGCCGCCCCGCGACCGAGCCGTTGTGGGTATCCACAAAGAGGTCGTTCTCGACTGTCCTGCGCAGTTGCTTCTTGTCGAGTTTGCCGACACTCGTGCGGGGCAGGGACTCGACGATCTCGATGCGTTCGGGCAGCCACCATCGCGGGACGATCTCGGTGAGGGAGTTCAGCACCTCGGCAGGATCGAGTGTGTGCCCGCTCTCGGGGGCAACGAATGCCAAGGGGCGTTCCTGCCACCGTTCGTGCGGAACCGCGATCACCGCCGCCTCCGCGACATGCGGAATCGTGGTGAGGGCCTGCTCGATCGCGACCGAACTGATCCACTCGCCGCCGCTTTTGATCAGGTCTTTCGCGCGATCCACGATGGTCAGGTAACCCTCCGAGTCGATGGTCGCAATGTCGCCGGTGCGCAGCCAGCCGTCGGCGAACGCCTCGGGATGCTCGTCACGGAAGTACCGTTCTGCGACCCATGGCCCGCGCATGAGGAGCTCGCCGCTGTCCACGCCGTTGTGGGGTACTACAGCGCCTGTGTCGTCGACGAGCTTCCAGTGCAGACCGGGCAGTAGGCGACCCTGCCGGCGGACGTAGTCGTAGCGACGTTGCGGATCGTTCTCCGCCGAGCGCGGCGGGCGCGCGAACGTTCCCATCGGGGAAAGCTCCGTCATGCCCCAGCCCTGGTAGGCCCGGATGCCGAGGTCTTCCTCGATGCTGCGGATCAGCTCCGGTGTGGGTGTGGAACCGCCGAGCACGAGCGCGCGCAGGCACGTCAGGTCGGTACCCGAGGCGAGAGCGTGCTGGACCAGGTCGACCGCAACCGTGGGCACCATCCCGGTGTATGTGACGCGTTCCTGCGAAAGTATCGTCCCGATGTCCGAGACCGCCGGGTGTGGTCCGGGGAGTACCTGGTTTGCCCCGGTCATCAATGCGGCGAAGGGAATGCCCCACGCGTTGGCGTGGAACATCGGAACCACGTGACAGACCGTGTCGCGTTCCGAGATCGCGTGCCCGTCAGCGAGACATGCAGTGAATGTATGCAGATACAGGGCACGATGCGAATAGCCCACCCCCTTGGGCGATCCTGTGGTCCCGGACGTGTAACACAGAGCCGCGAGGTCGTTTTCGGCGCGAGATACGGGAGTGGTCAGTGGATTCGCGAGGGCGATCAACCCGTCCTGGTTCGGCAGCACGTCGCCGTCGCCGTCGGTGGTGATCACCTGCATGCCGGGTCGTTGTGTTCGCGTCGCATCCAGGAGGGGGAGCAGCGCGGTGTCCACGAAAACGATCCGGTCGTCGGCATGGTCGACGATGTAGGCGATCTCGTCCGGTTCGAGCCGCAGGTTGACGGTGTGAAGCACGGCTCCGGCCAGCGGAACCGCCATGTAGAGCTCGAGATGGCGGTAGTGGTTCCACGCCAGCGTTGCGACCCGGTCGCCGGGACGCACGCCGAGGTCGACCAGTGCCGCGGCGAGTCGGAGCACCCGCTCGGCGTACTCCCCGTAGGTGTATCCGAAGGTTTTCTCACCGTCCTGGTATTGCGTGATGGTCTTGGCGGAGAAAAGGTCTCTCGCCCGGTAGAGAAAGTCGGTGATCACGAGCGGGTTGGTGGAACCGGTAGCCGGTACCGAGGTCATGCGGAAGCCTCCTGTCGATCGGCGGCGACCGCCGCGCGCACCTGCGGGACGACTTTCGAGGTGAGTAGCTCGATGCGCGCCGAGCCGCTGTCGACCGGTTCGCCGGGTAGCTGTGCCCAGAAATGCACATCCTTGATCTGCGGGCGGGACACCAACAGTGCCGTGAGTTCGGTGACTGCGGTGTCGACGTCCCACAGCGTGAACGCCCCACCGTCGACGAGATCCTGCGGCGTCCCGAACCTGGGGATGGAGTCGGGTGGTCCGAATGCCCCCATCTCGATGTATCCGTTGATCTGGTAGAGCGCGTGCTCCCCGATGCGGGCCCATTCGCGTTCGGGATCGTCGGCCACCACCGCCCACTGACCGGCGTAGATCCGGCCTTCGTCACGGGACCGTCCGACGCGTTCGAGCGCGTCGAGGTACATCTCATGGTGCGCGTTCTGTGTACTCAGGTAGCCGTCGCCGATCCGCGCGACGCGTTCGATCGCCTGTTCTGCCATTGCTCCGACCAGAAGCCGCGGGGCGATTTCCGGTTGAGGGGTGACCGGTAGTGCCGGGAAGTCGTACCGCTTGCCGTGGAACTCGGCGGGTTCACCCGACCACGCCCGTCGAATGAGATCGACGCCTTCTTCGAGCAGGCTGGGACGATTGCGCACTGCCCGTCCGAATGCCGGGACGGCGGGTTGCGAGTAGCCGTGGCCGCCCCCGCGATCGAGCCGGATCGGGTTGTGCAGAGGTGACACGATCAGGTTCGTGCCGATCCGAACCGTGTCGGTCTGCGCTCCGATAGCAGCGGCGACTACGAACGGCGAGGGGGTGTACCCGTCCGCCATGAAGTGGTGTTCGGTCAGCCAGATCGACTCGATACCGCGGCTTTCGGCCCATCGGATCTGCTCGAGGCTTTGCGCGTAGAAGTCGGTGAAGGTGCGCGGCCATCGCGCCGGGTTTCGGAAGTCGTACCACAGGCCGAAAGTGCAGTGCTGATCGTCCACGGTGCATCTCCTCGATTTCGATCACATCGGTTATGTCGTGGATCACAGAATGTCGTGCCCGCCCCGACCGGTGAAGGGGTCGGAGCGGGCACGTTTGTGGGTGAGTCCAATGATTGTCAGAAGTTGCCCTTCGCTGCCCAGCCTCCGTCCACTGGATAGATCTCACCGGTGAGGAAGCTGCCCTCCCGCATGAGGTACGCGACCATCGAGGCGATTTCCGCAGGCTCGCCCAGGCGGCGGACGATGTGGGCGTTCGCATTGGCCTGGCGCATCTCGTCGGTGATATCCGCCAGGATCGGTGTGTCGATGGTGCCGGGGCAGATGGCGTTGATCAGGACGTTCTTGTCGCCGTACTCGTACGCGGCCTGCTTTGTCAGCGACACCACTCCGCCCTTCGCCGCGGAGTACGAAGCCAGGTTGGGCAGGCCGCGCAGGGCCGCCATCGACGCGATGTTCACGATGCGCCCGCCGCCCCGCTCGATCATGCCCGGGATTACCGCCTGCATGCCGAGCCAGACGCCTTTGAGGTCGGTGCCGATGACATGGTCCCAAGCCTCTTCTGTGAGGCCGACGACGCTGTCCTCGCTGATCATATTGACGACACCAGCGACATTGGCGAGGAGATCGACGCGGCCGTGCCGCTCGATGACCTCGCGGACCGCCTCGGCCCAGTTGCTCTTGACGCGTACGTCGAGCAGGTGTGCCTCGGCCTTTCCACCGGACTCTGCAATCGCGTCGACCGTGCCGCTCGCATCCTGAATGTCCGCGGCGATCACCGTGGCGCCCTCGGAGGCGAGCCGCTGTGCAGTGGCCGCGCCGATGCCTTGGGCAGCACCGGTGACGATTGCAATCTTCCCGTTCAACGACATGAGGTCCTCTTTCTCGTGTACCGGATGGAGATTCACCGGTGATGGCAGCCGATCGCTGCCGCTCCAGTGAAATATCCTGTGGCGCAGAATTATTGATGCATCCGCCGAGTCTCGGCGGATACGGCGGGTTCTGCGTGACGTTTACGGTACGACGAGGTGTGCCCGACAAGAGATCGCTCCGGGCGAGCGTTTGGAGGTGCGTACAAGCCGTGTCGCGCCAGGAGACTGCGGTGACGGACGGCGGTCGTATGCCGTGCCGCCGGATCAGCGTTTGTGAGGCGTCGGCGAATTCGGTGCTCCCCACGTCCCGAGCCAGATCGTCTTCAGGCCGGCCAGCATCCGGGTCGACTCGGATTCGGCCGTCTCGAGCAACCGGTCCTTGAAGAAGGCCATTACGATCATGTCGGTCAGCGTCGTGACGAGGCAGGCGTGGTCGTCCGAAAGCGGAGTGATCTGCCCGGCGTCCGCGTCTCTGCTCATCTGCGCTATCAGATGTCTGTTGAGATCCGTGACCAGCGACGTCCATCGGGCCCTGAGCTTCGCGTCGTAGCTGGTCGCCTGTATGCCCGCCACCATCACGCGGTCCCGTTTCACCCATGCGAGATAGGACGTTCCGAATAGGCGGTCGAAGTAGTCTGCGTGTGATTCCCCGGCGCGGCGGTGATAGCCGCCGATGCTTTCGGCCCAGTCGTCCCACGTCCTGCCGACCAGTTCGCCGAGGACCTCGTCCTTGGATTCGAAATAGAAGTAGAAGTTGGGTCGCTTGATCCCCGCAGCCTCGGTGATGTCCTTGACCGAGATGTCCACGGCCGGCATCTCGCGCAGGCGACGCTCGAACGCGTCGAGAATCGATTGCCGCTGGACCTCGCCGCGCGGAATTCGCCGACGTCGCCCACCATCCGCGCCGGGAGTCGGATGCCCAGCATCTCCGGCAGGCGCCGACTCCGCACCGTCCCGGCCAGCCATCGGTTGTCCGATATCCACATCGTTCACCGCTGCTGGGGAATTGCTTGCATCCATGGCTGGCATCCTAATGTCGCTGCTCGCTTACCGAACGCGGCGCGACGGCCCGCGGAGGGAGTGGGACGGGAAGACGATCCGCTCTCGCGGAAATTGCGATCGTGGCGGCCGCGGGTGGCGATCACCGGTTCGAGCGGGCTTCCGAGCACCGCCGCCGCGTCCCCGCCCGTTCAGCTCAAGCCTCGACCGGCGCCGCCGAATGAGACCATTCGAACGTCAATCCCTCGAACTCGCGCGCCTCCCACCAGTCCTCGATCATGTTCCAGAAGTCGATCTCGCTCGAGTTGAAGACCTCGTTGAACACCGCCTTCGAGACGTCGCCCTGGCCGTTGTAGTAGCCGGGCGTGCACGCCGCCCAGTACGCCACCCGTGGCTCGTTCGACGCGCGGACCGTTGCGACCCAAGACGATTCGGCCTCCATCGAGGGCTCGAACGCACTGATCCCGTTGTCCAGGGAGTGCCGGATCAGCCGCGCTGCGTGCCGCGCCTTCCGGTCGAGCATGTACACGAAGTTCACGTAGTACGCGGTCTGGCTCATTCCCAGTTCGACGAAGTTGGGGAAGCCGTGCGTGAAGAAGCCGTGCAGGGTTTTGGCTCCGTCGGAAAAGTACTCTTGCATCGACCGGCCGTCACGCCCGAGGACGTCGTAGCCGTAGATCCCCGCGGGTCCGGATCCGGTCTCGAACCCGGTCGCGAACACGATGCAGTCGACCTCGTAGTGCTTGCCGCCGACGACGATGCCATCGGCCGTAATGCCGTCGATACCCGTCGGCGCCGCCGCCAGAGTCACGTTCGCGCGGTTGAAGGTGTCCAGATATTCGTCATTGAAGCACGGTCGCTTGCACATGTACCCGAACCACGGCTTCAATCCGTCGGCGACGGCAGGGTCGGTCACGATCGAGTCGACCCGCTGGTGCGCGCTCATGAGCTGCTGCATGTCGGCGATCTCGGCCACAACGCCCTGGTCGGCAACGGACAACTCCGATACAGGCGCATCCACCAGATGCTGCCCCGTCAGCGCGGGGAACAGGTGCGTCCAGCCGTCGTCGACGTGGTTGCCCTCGACCTCATGGCCGGAGATGATCCCGTTGAAGTTGTCGTGCCGCTCGTACTGCCATCCCGGCTTCAGCGACGCAGCCCAGGCGGGGTCGGTCTTCCGGTTGTTGCGGGGCTGCACGACGCTCGGGGTCCGCTGGACCACGACGAGTTCCTTCGCGTCCTCGGCGAGGTAGGGCACGACCTGGACGCCGGTAGCGCCGGTGCCGACGACGGCGACCCGCTTGTTCCGCAGGTTCTCGAGGTTCCCGGCCGCCGATCCACCGGTGTACTCGTAGTCCCAGCGGCTGGTGTGGAAGATTTTGCCCTCGAAGTCGCCGATGCCAGGGACCTTGGGAAGCTGCGGCTTGGTCAGCGCACCGTTGGAGCGCAGAAGGAACTTGGTCAGAAAGCGGTCTCCGCGATCGGTGGTCACTTCCCAGCGCCGCTCTTCGTCATCCCACGTGGCTTTGGTGGCGCGGGTCTGGAAGTAGGTCTGCTCGTAGAGGCCGTAGTGCCGCCCGATGCGCTGGGCGTGCTCGAAGATCTCGGAGCCGTCGGCGTAGCGCTGGCTGGGGACGTAACCGGTTTCCTCGAGGAGCGGCATGTAGATGTGCGATTCGATGTCGCACTGCACGCCCGGGTAGCGGTTCCAGTACCAGGTGCCACCGAAGTCGCCGCCGTACTCGACGATACGGAAGTTCGTGACGTCGTTCTGCGTGAGGTGGGCGCCGGCGGTGAGTCCGCCGAAGCCGCCGCCGAGAACGAGGGCGTCGAGCTCCTCCGTCACGGGCGCGCGGTTGATCGGCTCGACGAAGGGGTCGCGATCGTCGACCTCGAGGACATCGGACAGCCCTTGGAACTGGGCGAGCGTGTCGGGCCGAATCCGCTTCTTCTTGTCCACTGCGAAGCGCTCACGCAGGTGCTGCGGGTCGAAGTCGATGTCGAGTGAGAGCCCCGAGTCGGGGAGGGTGAATGCCATGGAGGGTCCTTTGCGTGCGTGCGTCCTGTTCCGCGTCAGGCGGGTCGTCGCCTGGGGAAGGACGCGAGTGGACTGCTAGTCGATAGAATTTGACGCCGCGTCAAGTTGTGATCGACGTTACGTGGTTTGTGTGATCGGCGCAATACCCGAAGTCGATGACGGCAAGCCGAGAGTTGTCCTGGGGACACCGGTCGATCCGTCGTCCATCGCCGTCAAAGCACGTTCGTGCTCAGGTTGCCGGGCGCTCCGCCGGCTAGGGCATCGTCGATACCGTGCCGGGCCGCTACGGGAAAGATGTCCCGCCTGGCCTCCTGAGATCCCGGCCACGGCACACCCGAGATGGTGAGGGTGGAGAGCCTCGGGGTCATGGCGAGGTGCCGTCGGGCAAGTCCGACGGCACCGTGTGGATTTTCGGCGAGTCAGCGTGGTCAGCGTGGTCGACGAACGACGCGCATGGTCGAACCATGACGGCATGCGGCTCGCCGGCCGCGAGCCGCAAGGTCGGAACCGGCGCAGGGGACGTGGAAGGAGCCGGCGTTTGGCCAACGGCGCCAATACATTAGGGATCGCCCGCGCATAGGTGGTGGACGGCCCCGCAGCTTTCGGCGTGCGGTGCCCCTACCGAGGTAGATGACCGAGTCGTCCGCGGCACGGCGCTGCAGTTCGCGGCGGACTTTCGGCGGTGACTGTCCGAACCCTCGACGGCAGCTTCGGGTCAGCGTGCTGTGTTCGGAATAGTTGGCACCAGCTCGCCCACCGCTTGCATGCGGTGTTCACCGTGCTCGATGGCACTCGCCTCGACTCCATTCGTCTCCCCCACCGGCCTCGGGGCACCCTCCTGTCACTGCGCAGCAATCGGAGGGCGACACCCGGTGTGGCCGGCCGTCAGAGTAGCGAGGTGACGGACCTCGGTAACGGAAGTGTGGGATCTGTGAGCGGTGACCGCTCCGGAATCCCTGCGACCGTGTGCAGGGGGACGACCCCGGCCCACACCGAACGGTCCTCGCCGTCGCCGCGATCCTCGCCCGGACCTGCCGCGCGCACCTTGACACTCACCTCGTCCAACGGAAGCTCGAGCACCGCCGTCGCCGCGAGCTCCTTGCCGGTGAGCGGGCGGACCTCGTCCCACCGGCCGGGCATGAGGTGTTCGGTCACCGCCCGCAGCGCGTGCTCCTTGTCCTCCGCAGCTACGGGCACAGCACGACCGAAGAGCACCGCACTGCGGTAATTCATGCTGCTGTCGAATGCCGACCGGGCGAACACGAGTCCGTCGAGGAGGGTCACCGCGACCGACACCTCGAGCCCCTGACCAGACGCGAGGAAGGCGCCGGCGCCGGTCGAACCGTGCAGGAACAGCCGATTGCCGTCCCGGCCGAAGGCCATGGGCAGCACCACCGGACAGCCGCGACGCACGAACGCGACATGGGCCACCCGCGCCTCGTCGAGGAGGCGGTGCAGGACTGCCGGATCGTCGGTGCCCCGTTCGGGTTTGCGGGTCAGTCGCGTGCGCTCGGTCATGGCACCGATCGAAGCAGTGCGATCCCGCGAGGACAACCCGATTTCCTACGGCGTGAGCACGTAGCGCCCCCGCACGCCGCCCAGCGCCACCGACCGGTGCGCGTCGGCAGCCTTCTCCAGCGGCACGGTCGCATGCACCCGGGTCGGTAGCCCGCCGGACGCGGCGCGGGTGAGAAGGTCGCGCAACCGCGGGCCGTCGGGGTGCGCTACCACTGCCGCGACGGTGATGCCGCGCTCCGCCGGCGGTTCGGCGTTCGGCCGGACGCCGACGAAGATACCGCCGTCGCGCACCAGGGCGAGACCCTGCTCCTGGAGCACCGCGGCATCGGCGACCGCGTCCCAACCCGGGTCGGCGTGGGTCGTGAAGTCGGCACCGAGACCGCGGACGAACATCTCGTCGTCCGCTCTGGCCAGACCGGTCACCTGCCAGCCGTGCTCTTGGGCGAGCACGGCGACATATCCTCCGACGGCACCGGCCGCGCCGGTGACCAGGAGGCGGTCGGCGTCGCGGGGCGCGTCGCCGAGGAGATCGACGATCTGGGCTGCCGCCAGTCCGTTGAGGGGGATGGTGGATGCCGCGATCAGGTCCAGCCCACGCGGCACGACGGCGACGTCGGCTACCGATACGACGGTTTGTTCGGCGTAGGTGCCGAAGTCGCGATCGAAGCCGTCGATCAAACCGGCGACCGGAGTACCGACGGGGAGGGCCACACCGCGGCCGACGGCGTCGATCGTTCCGGCGAAGTCCCAACCCAGTCCGGTCCACGTCGGCTGATGAACCAGCCCCATTGCATGGAACAGGCCGCCGGCAACCCCCAGATCGACGGGATTGACCGGGGCGGCGGCAATTTCGACGCGGACCTGTCCGGGGCCCGGTTCCGCGAGGGGGACGTCGACGATCTCGATCGCATCGGGTCCGCCGGGGGAGCGGACGACGGCTGCTCGGAAGGTGGTGCTCATGGTTTCACTCCTCGCGCTTGTGCTTGATCCACTATCCCCTTCACCTTGATGGGGTTACTCTCTGATAGGAAGTACGCACTTCGGAGTACGTTGGTTACCCCGTAGCAGGTAGGAGCGCGCCCATGCCGACGATGACGGCGGCCCAGCGACGGGCCCAGGCGAAGATCGAATACGACGCGTTCCTGGCGGGTTGTCCCAGCCGCCGGTTGCTCGATCGGATTTCCGACAAGTGGGTGGCGCTGATCCTGGCGGCCCTGGGCGGCAACGGCACACCTCGATCGATGCGGTACTCGGAACTGTCCCGGCGGCTGGCCGGGGTCAGCCAGAAGATGCTCACCCAGACGCTGCGCTCTCTGGAGCGGGACGGCCTGGTGACCCGCACCGTGACACCCACCGTGCCGGTCACGGTCACCTACGAGCTCACCGACCTCGGTCTGTCGCTCCACGAGCTGATGCGTAGCGTCAAGCGCTGGGCCGAAGCCCACATGGACGAGGTGCTCGCCAATCGGGAGGCGTACGACGCGCGCGTCGATCGAACCTGAAGCCCGACAGTAGGAAGCGGCCGACGGCCCGGAACGAATCGGGTAGTGGACTACTCGTGCCCGCTGTCGATCGCCGAAACACACTTTGTGGACAGCCATGACAGGCACAAGCATCCGGTGATACGGCGGAGGTCGACGCGATGGACAAGATCGGTGATCATGCGATCGTGCTGGGTGCGAGCATCGGCGGGCTCCTCGCCGCTCGCGTGCTCGCCGACTTCTACCGCACCGTGACGCTGGTCGAACGGGATGTACTGCCCATGGGTACCGAGCACCGGCGTGGGGTGCCACAGGGCCGGCACGGTCATGCCCTGCTCGCGCGTGGTGCGCAGATGATGGACGAGCTCTTCCCGGGATTGCTCGACGACCTGGTGGCAGAGGGCGCGCCGGTGGTCGCCGACGGCGATCTCACCGCTTTCTACTTCGTCCTCGGTGGGCACCCGATGGTTCGGTCAGGTCGCTTCGGGGACCGCAGAGCCACGTATGCACCGAGCCGGCCGTTGCTCGAAAGCACTATCCGACAACGGTTGCGTGCGATTCCGAACATCACGATCTGCGATGGTCACAACGTCGGCGACCTCACGGCGACAACCGATCGTCGCCGGATCACCGGCGTGCGAGTGGGTAGTCGCAGCGGTGTACAGACCCTGGCCGCGGACCTCGTGGTCGACGCCATGGGGCGCGGCGGGCGCACACCGGCGTTGCTCGAAAAGCTCGGCTACGGACGACCGGTCGAAGAACACGTTTTTGTACATGTCACGTACCGCAGCCAGTTGATGCATATCGCGCACGGCACGCTGTCAGAGAAGCTTGTAATGGTCGGTGCCCAGCCGGGCCGCTCCACCGGGATGGCGCTCTTCGGCTATGAGAACGACACGTGGTTGTTCACGACGGCCGGAATGGCCGGTTACGACCCTCCGCGCGACTTGGCCGGGATGATCGCCTTCGTCGAGCCATTCACGCCCGCTCACGTTGTGGCGGCGATCCGGTCCGCCGAGCCGCTAGGAGCATGGGTCGGTAACACGCCGGGCAGGGTGCCCGGTGTGTTACCGCGTGTGGGAGATCATGGGGTGTGCGTGACGATCTCGGTACCGACGGCTTGTTCGAGGTAGACCCCTCGGAGAGGGTCGAACCCCATTCCGCGACATCGGAAGCTCCGGTGGACAAGACCTTCCGGATGTTCGACCCGGAACAGGGACTGTTGTTGCCGCCCTCGCTCGACGACTGGCTACCCACCGAGCACCTGGCCCGGTTCATCGCCGAACTGGTCGACGAGCACTTGGACCTGTCACGAATCCGTGCCGACTACACCGAGAGCCGCGGCGCCCCGCCCTACGACCCACGGCTGATGGTGCGGATCCTGCTCTACGGCTACACCACCGGGGTCCGCTCGTCCCGGGCGATCGAACGTAAACTCGTCGACGATGTGCCGTTTCGGTGGCTCGCTGCCGGGGCGGTCCCGGACTACCGGGCGATCGCCCGGTTCCGGAAACGGCACCTGTCCGCGCTCGGGCACCTATTCGTGCAGGCGTTGGCGTTGTGCCAGGCCGCGGGCATGGTCAGCCTCGGCCGGGTCGCTCTCGACGGGACGAAGGTGCGGGCCAACGCCTCCAAACGCAAGGCGATGAGCTACGCCCGGATGACCGAGAAGGAGAAGGTCCTCGCCGACGAGGTGTCCGCCCTGCTGGCCGAGGCCGAACGGATCGACAAGGCCGAGGACACGCAGTTCGGCAAGGACCGGCGTGGCGACGAGCTACCCGAGGAGCTGCGGCGCCGCGAAACCCGGCTGGCGAAGATCCGCGAGGCGAAGGCGGCGTTGGAGGCCGAAGCCGAGCAGGCGGCACGTCAACGGGCAGAGGAGAAATCCCGCGAGCGTGGCGACGATGATGACACGACCGCCGGCAAGGGGGCTGCGGCAGCGGATGCGGCGGCACCGAAACCGAAGGCGCAACGGAACTTCACCGACCCGGACTCGAAGATCATGCTCACCGGCGACGGCGCCTTTCATCAGTGCTACAACGCGCAGGCGATGGTCGACGAGGACCATCAGGTGATCGTCGCGACCGACATGAACACCAACGCCTCCGACGTCGGGAACCTGATCTCGATGACCGAACAAACCACCGCCAACACCGGGCAGCACCCCGGCCAGGTCCTCGCCGATGCCGGCTACTGCTCGGCCGACAACCTCGACCGGGCCGCCGAGCGCACCACCGAGCACGGCACCGAGTTCTTCGTTGCGGCCGGTCGACGTCGCCGCGACGACCCGGCCCCGGTCGCACCACGCGGCAGGATCCCCGGTGGTGCGACGGCGAAGCAGCGGATGGCCCGCTCACTGACCACCAAGAAGGGGCGTGCGGTGTACGCCCGCCGCAAGGCGATCGTCGAGCCGGTGTTCGGGCAGATGAGCACCCTGCAGAACGCGAAACAGTTACTGCTACGCGGACTCGACGGCGCCCGCGGTGAATGGATGTTGCTTGCCGCCTGCCACAACCTGCGCAAACTCCACGGCGTCGTCGGAGTCAGTGGACTGGGAGCGTTGGTGGGGAGCTGAACCCCCGGTTCCGCCGCCCCGGCCAGGTGTCACACCCGACCATTCCGAAGGCCGAACACCCGGTTGTCGGATCGACCTCAAACAGCCGAACCAATCTGGCGGTGCCGAGCCCGAATCGCTAATTCAGACCCACGCTCCTAGGAGGGACCGCACAGCACCGGTTTCCGTCCAGCCAATGGCGTCATTACGAGCGGATGCGCCGATTCCCGGACGGATTATTGGTCTTCGGCGATGCAATCTGCAGCTTCAATCCGGTCTACGGGCAAGGAATGACGGTCGCCGCACTGGAAGCGGACGTGCTGCGACAGTGCTTGCAGCACGAGCTATCCGAATTGCCGCGGAGCTTCTTTCGCGCGTCGGCGAAGCCCGTCGGTGCAGCGTGGCAACTGGCAGTGGGTGCTGACCTGGCACTGCCGGAGGTGGAGGGGCCGCGATCGCTGCAGGTGCGCCTGGCCAATGCTTACGTGGACCGGGTGCTGGCTGCCGCCGAAACCGACGCCGTGGTCGCCGATCGGTTCCTTCGGATCAGCAGCCTGATCGATCCGCCCCGGCATCTGGCCCACCCCGCGCTCGCAATCCGGGTGTGCGCGAACAATGTGCGTCGACGTCGGGGCGTCGCCGCCGCACCCTCGACCGTCGACACCGAGCGGCAGGAGAGTGCCCGACCGGCCCACCGATGATTTCGCGCGCATCACCGGGCCGTCCTGTAGATACTCCGACGAGAGGCGGCAACCATGCGGAAGGTCGTCCTGTCGGTACGACCGCCCTCTACAGGTGGGGACACGACGACGTTCGAACAATGACGTTCGAACAAATCTGTGTCGTCGTCCTACGGAGCCTCCTCTGCGGCGGTCACCGCCGCAGAGTGTCCAAGAGTTCGGAGATCAATCGTTCCTCCATGACTGCGCGTCCTGTTTCGCCCAACGCGTGAGCCAGATCGGGATCCCACGGAGAATCGGACCGCCTGTCGCCGGCTTTGAGTGGTTCGGACTCGCCGCGAGCCAGGGCGCGGCGATAGGTACGCGCGTCCATCGACCACGGCACCGCTCCGAAGTCGGTGAGTGCCCGGCCGGTGGTACGTAGCCCGGTCCAGTCGAAATCGGCATGCCAGTAGATGCGGCTTCGGGCGGTGGTCAAGTCCCTGGACGTGGTGTACGGACCGTTGCGTGATTCCTCGTCGGTGAGTCAGGCAGTCAAGGCCGGTGCCACCTCCTCGGTGTCGTTGCTGGCGGCGTTGGCGCACTTGTCGGTACGCGAG
>NZ_JAUZMZ010000052.1:0-30118 GCF_036327435.1 Rhodococcus chondri
CACTCGATCTCGTCGGCCGCGGCGGCGGCGGCGCGGCCGAGCAGCAGTCGCGGGCGTCCACCGCTGGCGAAGCAGCCACGCAGGTCGGCGACCACCACGACGTAGCCGCGCGGCACCCAGTACGCGGGGTCCGGTCCCTCGAACGGTGTGCAGTCGCTGAGCTCGAGGGCGCCGACGAAATTACCGGATTCGGCCAGAGCGCCGAAATCCACCGGATACCGGTCGACGGATGCGTCCTTGCCGTACGGGGTGACGCTCACCAGCACCGGATGACGGGTGTCCGAGGTATCGACGGCGGCGCGACCGGCAGGAGTGCGACCGCTCGTGGGGAGGCCACCCGGCCGGTACACGTTTGCGCGCAGTGTGGTCCCGTCCGCGGTGCGGATCGGTACGTCCCGCTCGACGACGATGTCGTCCGGCAATGGGTAACGGGTGATGCTGTGGTGACGCAGCGGAGTGGGATCCTGCGCCGGTTCTCGCTTCCACGAAACCATGTTTCCACCTCTGGCCCTTCGGAAGATGCAGAGAGTGTGCAACATACATCCGGTAGGTGGCAAGGTTTATGTTGACGCTACAACGTGATGCGTCCTTCGACCGCCGCGAGACCGATGTCGCTGCGGTAGTGCCCACCCGGAAGTTTGATCGCACCGAGCGCGGCATACGCGTCCGCACGCGCCGCGGCGAGATCGTCGCCCACACCGATGACGCTCAGCACCCGGCCACCGGCCGATACGACCGCGCCGTCCTCGCGGAGCTTCGTTCCGGCGTGGAGCACCTTGTCGCCGTCGGCTCCCGTGATGACATCGCCGATACGGGGACTGGCCGGGTAGTACTCGGCGGCGAGGACCACGGTCACCGCGGCACCGTCGCGCCACTGCAGCGGCGGCAGCTGTGCGAGCGTGCCGGTCGCGACGGCGGACAGCACCTCTCCGAGCGGAGATTCGAGCAGTGCCAGAACCGCCTGCGTCTCGGGATCCCCGAAGCGGCAATTGAATTCGACGACGGCGGGACCATCGGATCCCATCGCGAGACCCGCGTAGAGCAGGCCGGAGAAACCGCATCCGCGGCGCACGAGTTCAGCGGCCACAGGTTCGACCACCTCCCCGACGATGCGCTCGACGCTGCCCTCGGGCAGCCACGGCAACGGCGTGTAGGCGCCCATCCCGCCGGTGTTGGGACCGGTGTCACCGTCGCCGACCCGCTTGTGATCCTGCGCCGGCAGCAACGGCACCACGGTCTCGCCGTCGACGAGACAGAACAGCGACACCTCCGGGCCGTCCAGGAACGACTCGAGGAGCACGGGATGGCCGTTCTCGATGATCTCGGCGGCGTGGTCGCGTGCCGCGTCGCGGTCGGTGGTGACCACGACCCCCTTGCCCGCGGCGAGCCCGTCGTCCTTGACCACCCAGGTCGGGCCGAACCGGTCGAGTGCATCGTCGATCCCGGCCGGGCTGTCGACGACCTCGCTGTGTGCGGTGCGGACACCCGCGGACGCCATCACATCCTTGGCGAACGCCTTCGACCCTTCGATGCGCGCCGCGTCGGCCGACGGGCCGAAGCACGCGATGCCGGCGGCGCGCACCGCGTCGGCGACGCCGAGCACGAGCGGCACCTCGGGGCCGATCACGACGAGATCGGCCTCCTGCTCCTGCGCCAGCGCGACGACCTGTTCGGCCGAGGCCGCGTCGACCGGAAACTGCTCGGCGACTCTCCCGATCCCGGCATTGCCCGGAGCCGCGAGCACGGCCGTCACTCCGGGATCGCGGGACAGAGCCACGACGAGGGCATGTTCACGGGCACCGGAGCCGATAACGAGTACGCGCACGCACGACAGACTACGGGACCGGTCGCCACACCAGATCGGCGCGGCAGCGGGTCCGGGCAACCGTTGCGGCGTTCGGGAGGTCGACCTCGCGCACCCAGTCCCGGGCCTGCGCATCGGCACGACCGGTCGCGCGGTGCCGGTGGATCAGGCGTGGCCGGAGGGTCGTGTCGGGGACATCGAGATAGATCGCCAGATCGATCAGCGGGCGAAGGCGCTCCCATCCGCCCGTGTCGAGAAGCAGATAGTTGCCTTCGGTGACGACGACCCGGGTGTGCGGCTCGATCGCATGTACGGCGGCGATCGGTTCGTCGAGCGGACGGGAGAAGTCGGGAACGTAGATCGTCTCGTCGAGTTCGGTGCGCACGCGCTGGAGCAGTCTGTGGAACCCGGCGACGTCGAAGGTTTCCGGAGCGCCTTTTCGGGAGCGGGTTCCATGCGCATCCAGTTGGCGGTTGGAGAGGTGGAATCCATCCATCGGTACCTGTCCGGCAGCGATACCCGCCCGGGCGAGGGCCGACACCAGCTCCCCTGCGGCGCGGCTCTTGCCCGCCCCCGGCGGACCGCACAGGCCGACGACGATGCGCCGGTCGTCCGGCAGCTCGGCCAGGACGTGGCTCACCAGTTCGCCCACGAGCGTGCGCAGTGTGCCACTGCGCGGCGGTCCGGCCCCGTTCATGAGCGAGACGATACGGCCGGGCTCCGCTCCGCCTATCCTGCCCGGTATGGCATCCGTGTTCAGCAAGATCATTTCGGGCGAGTTCCCCGGCCGCTTCGTGTGGCAGGACGACGACGTCGTCTCGTTCCTCACCATCAACCCCTTCACCGAGGGGCACGTGCTGGTCGTCCCTCGGCAGGAGGTGGATCACTGGCAGAACATCGACGACGACCTGTGGGCGAAAGTCAACGGTGTCGCCCGGATTCTGGGACGCGCCGTGTGTGCCGCCTACGACGCGCCGCGCGCGGGCCTCATGATCGCCGGCCTCGAAGTGCCACACCTGCATCTGCACGTGTTCCCCGCGTATTCGCTCGGAGACTTCGACTTCGCCTCGGCGGAGAAGAACCCGTCGCCCGAATCCCTCGACCGGGCACAGGACAATATCCGGGCGGCGCTGCGCGAGCTGGGCTACAGCGACAACGTTCCCGGCTGAACGACCGCATCGTCGCTCTCGACCTCGCCGGGTCGGTCTCCCATCGGGTCGGCGAGGAACACCGCCAGCTCGGCCCACGACGTGGCAGGAGCGAGCGGGCCGGTGAGCAACCCCAGGTGGCTGCCCGGCACCCGCACGAACCGCACCCTCGGCGCATTCGTCAGCACCGAGGTGACGGGTTCGGCCGCGGCAATGGGGGCAAGTACGTCGTCGGTTCCGCCGAACGCGAGCACCGGCACGGTGACCCGGGACAGGTCGACGACCCGCCCGTCGAGGTGAAGCCTGCCCGTGGGCAGTTCGTTGGCGATGGTCAACCGCATCGCCAGCTGCTCGAATGCCCGGCCCGCATAACCGCAGATGTCGTCCTGGAAGCGATCGACGAGTTCCATCCGGGCGAGCTTGTCGGAGTCGGCGAGATTGCGGGCGATGAACCAGGGCCGGGTCAGCTCCCGCTCGAGCGCGGTGATCCGGTAGGCGAGCCGCACGGCAGGTGCCGGGATACTGCCGAACAGCGCGGTGGCGGCACCGATGACGGGTTCGGCGAGAAACTTGCCGGCCAGACGCGGCACAGCCATCAACGGGATCTTCGAGTAGTCGATGGGGCTGCCGAATACGGCCATGGACCTCAGCGGCAGCTCTGGATGGGCGGCGGCGCTGAGCAGGGACAGCGTTCCGGCGATACTCCAGGCGACGACGTCGACGTCCCGGTTACCGCACAGCTCCGACACGCGCTCGATCGCTTCGGGCAGCACATCGTCGATCCAGTACTCGAGGCCGAGATCGCGGTCCTGCGCGGTCATCTCGCCGTACTCGATCAGGAAGACGCTGCGGCCGAGACCGAGCAGGTACCGCACGAGACTCTGGTCGGGCATCAGGTCGAAACAGCTCGACGACGCGGCGAGCGGCGTCACCAGCAGCACGGGGGCGCCGGCGTCGTTCGGGCCGAACCGGCGCAGGGTGCGGTGGGGGCCGTCGCCGACGACGACGGACGGTGTCCGGTGCGGGGGTGCAATGCCGTCGGCAACGAACAGCGACCACGCGTTGCGCGCCGCCTGCGACACGATGTCGGTGATCCCCATTGCGCTACCCCTTTTCCGGCTTTTCGGACAGTCGTTTCGTCCACGAAAGATAATAGGCAGGACACGCAGGGGGCACCCTCGGTGACTCTGTCCGCGCCCGGTGCTATCAAGAAGTCATGACGTGCACCGCCTGCAAGGACGATCTCGACCACTGCCACGGGACGTTGGTCCTGCATACGATCGTGAATATCGAATGCACCGACCCCGACTGCACCGACCTCGCGCTCGTGCGGCACTCGCTCGTCGTCGACTGCTCGGACATCGTCGGCGGATGCATCTGCAGCGTCACCACAGAGGTGGCAGGCGTGCTGCGCGCTTCCTGACTGCGCGCTTCCTGACTGCGCGCCGCGGCACCGGATTTGCCCGCGGTGCCGAATCTCCATAGCCTTCGTGAACGGTGGCCACGGTCGGCCCACCCGGACGAGCGCACCGTACCCGGCCAGCGACAAGACGGTGCAGGAGCGTTGTCGTCATGGCCTGGATCGTTCTCGTCCTTTCCGGTGTGCTCGAAGCCGTATGGGCCACGGCCCTGGGGCGATCCGACGGATTCACCCGCCTTGCCCCCACCCTCGTCTTCGGTGTCGCCCTGATAGCGAGCATGGCCGGTCTGGCCTACGCGATGCGCACGCTGCCGATCGGCACGTCGTACGCCGTATGGGTGGGTATCGGAGCGGCGCTGACCGTGGGTTACGCCATGCTGACCGGAACCGAGGCCGCGTCGATCGCGAAAATCCTGCTCATCGCCGGCATCGTCGTGTGCGTCGTGGGGTTGAAAGTGCTGCACTGACTTCCTGCAAACTCTGCCCTGCCTGCGGCGTGTGCTTGCCGTTACAGTGGGGCCATGAATCTGGGGTCCGTGCTTGCCCTGCCGCTGCGAGTCGGCCTGACAGCGGCCGACTCCGCACTCGGAGTCGCCGAAACGGTCATCGGCACCGTGCGTCTCGCAGTGTCCCCGTCGACATATTCGACGCTGGGCGCCGTGGGCCTGCCCGATACCCGTGGATCTGTCGGACTGCTGCAGCAGGTGTCGCAGCTCGTCTCCGAAGACCGCGGACTCGGCCAGGCGATGCGACCGGGCGGTCCGCTGGACCGATTGCTCGCGCCCGACGGGCCGGTCGATCGGCTCACCGTGCCCGGCGGTCTCCTCGACAGACTCTTGGAACCGGGGGGTGCACTGGATCGGCTCACCGCGCCGGGTGGGCCTCTCGACCGGGTCCTCGCCGACGACGGCGCACTCGACCGCTTGCTGTCGCAGGGCGGGCTTCTCGACCGCCTCACCGCGCACAACGGTCCGCTCGAACGACTGCTCGCGCAGGACGGCGCCATCGAGCGCCTCACTGCTCCGGGTGGGCTGGTCGACACCGCGATCAGGCCGGGCGGCATCGTCGAGCGCGCGTTCGCCGAGAACGGTGTCCTGGAAGTGCTGCTGTCCGAGCGGGGTGCCCTCGAGCGGCTCCTCGCCGAAGGCGGCCCACTCGATCAGATCGTGTCGCTGGCCGAAATCCTCACCAGCCTGACCCCCGGCATCATCCGGATGAACGAGAGCATCAACACGCTGCAGGAAACCGTGGAACTGCTCCGGGGCGCGGTGGGGCCACTCGGCGACCTCGCGGGCAAACTACCCGGCCGGTGGCTGCGCAGCGGCACCAACAGCGGCACCAGCAGCGGCGCCAAGGGCGAGCTCCCGCCGCCGATATAGCGGGCGTTCAGCGCTCCGAGCGCGGTTTCGAGACGAATTCCGCCGCGTCCGACGCCGCCCGCCTTGCCGCCGTGAACAGATCCTCGCCGGCACCGAGCAGTGCCGCGAGCGTACCGGCGAAGTGATCGCCCGCCCCCGTGGTGTCCGCCACCGTGACGTGCGGGACCGGGATGTACTCGACAGCGTCCTGCGTCCCGACCACGACATCGTCGCCTCCCCGCGTCACCACGACGGTGGTCGCGAGCTCGAGCAGGCGAGCGACGACGGATTCGATCTCGGTATCCGGCGCTCCCCCGCAATTGGCGGCCTCCGCGTAGTAGGCCGCTTCGAGTTCGTTGACGACGAGCGGATCGGCCGCGCCCAGGATCAGGTCGTCGACGGGTGCGACCGGGCTCGGATTGAGAACGAACCTGCGGTGGTGTTCGGTCGCCCATGCGGCTGCCGCCCGGGTGACGGCCGCGGGGAGTTCGAGTTGGGTGAGCACCACGGACGGATCGAGTTCGTCGAGCGCGGCGGTGACCTGCTGCACGTCGAGCATCGAGTTCGCTTGGGGGACCACGATGATCCGGTTCTGCCCATCCCGCGAGACGACGACGATCGCGCGACCGGTCGGCACGTTTGCCGTGTAGAGGAACCTGGTATCCACTCCCCCGGCCCGCTGGGCGTCTCGAACCACGTCGGCGGCATGGTCGTTGCCGACCGCGCCGACGATCGCCGTACGTGCGAGACGCGCCGCGCCGATGGCCTGGTTTGCTCCCTTGCCGCCCGGATGGGTCGAAATGCGCCTTCCCAGAACGGTTTCTCCCTCTTCTGGGGCGCGGGCGACCTCTGCCGTCAAATCCAGGTTCAACGACCCGACCACTGCCACCGAACAGTCCTGAGCATCGCCCACCCTCCCGAGCCTACGGGCGTGACTGCATGGTCGCTATGCGGGAACCGGTCCCGGCGCCGGGCCGGACGGCGGGCCCACCGAGTCCGGTTCGAGCTCCGGGCACATTATGTGTACGACTTCGTCGGCCCACGTCGCGTCCACCTTGCCGTGCCGCAGATACGCGCCGAGGTACGACCCGACCAGCATGGACACCGCGGTGTCGATGTCGAGATCCTCGCGAACCGCTCCGCTCTCGACCGCCGCGCGCAGGACGTCGCCGACGACCTTGCTTCGCGCGTTGATGATCTCCCGGAAAGACTCGGTGAAGTCGGGGTCCTGGTCGGTCAGGATTGCGCTGACACTGCCCATGCCCATGTCGCTCGCGAGCGCGGCGCGAATCAACTCGAGGGTCCACTTGACCCGGTCGTAGACGCACAGACCGTCGGGCACACACGGTTCGACGACTTGCGAGTGCAACGCCGCCTCGAGCAACTCGTCGCGGTTCGCGTAGCGCCGGTAGATCGTCGTCTTGGCTACGCCGGACAGGGCAGCGACGGCCTCCACGGTCACTCTCCGCGGCCCGTGGGCCCGCAGCAACTCCAGCACCGCCGTCAAGATCCGGCCTTCGGTTCCGGCGCGCGTCCTGGACGGCCGCCGCGGCGACACGGACGCGGATTCCGCGGAGCCCGCCTCGGCATCGACCACCATTTCAGTTCCTCCCTAGGGCGAGTATGCCGCGCGAGACCGACGCAAGACCAACGAGTCTCTCGAAAACACCACCCGATTCAAAACGCTACGAAACGATACGCTACGCTAGTCGTATCGTTTGCATCCATAGAGTACGCCATATCAGCCACATAAGAGGAGGACGTATGACGGAGATCTACGCACCCACCCCCGGATCCACCACCGATCCGGAGGTTCTCCTCGAGAGCTATCGCACTTACGAAGCCGTCGAACACGCCATCGACCACCTGTCCGACGAAGGCTTCCCGGTCGAGTACCTGAGGGTGGTCGGCCAGGGAGTCACCACGGTCGAGCAGATCGAAGGCCGCATGACGACGGGCCGGTCCACCGCGAACGGCGCAGGCGCCGGCGCCTGGACGGGTCTTCTCTTCGGACTCATGCTCGGTCTGTTCCTGCCCATGGTCAGCATGGCCGCCGTGCTGCTCGCCGGCGCCGGATTCGGTGCGCTGTGGGGCGCCGCTCTCGGGTTCGTCGCCCACTACGGGACCGGCGGCCGCCGCGACTTCGTCTCACGCAAGAGCATCGAAGCCGCGCGCTACGACCTCATGGTCGACCGGGATTTCGCCGAGCAGGCCCATCAGAAGTTGTCGCTGCGGTGAGGGAAAGCTCCCGATGAACAATCCGCCCACGTTCGAAAGAACGTGGGCGGATTTCGTTCGCACCGCCGCCAACTCGGCATCCGGGTGGCATGATCGCGACTATGGCAGGCACACCGCGCGAATTCTCGGTGGGAACAGCAGTGGTCGTCCGCTCGACGACGTCGGGAAAGACCCCGGTCCCAGGGAAGATCGTTCAGGACTTCGGCAGCGCCCAGCAGGCGGTCGGAGACAACCTCGGCCGCGACTGGGCGCCGGTGCGCAGGTGGGCCGTAGAACTCGACGACGGCCGATTGGTCTTCGTCGATGACGACGCCCTGGAACTCAGGCAAGCGAAATAAACCCGAACCGGCGCATCAACCGGCCAGATCGTCGGGGCCGATCGGGTCGGCATCCCACTCTGCCACGCTGATCGCCGACCCTCTCCGAACTGCCGCGACAGCGGCCGCGAATGCTGCTATGAGCAATATCACGATGAGCACGGTGCGAGTCATAGCAGGACCTCAGCGGGCCTCTGATCCCGCATCATGCCGGGGATCAGAGGCCTATTCGTCCGAAAAATACTGCTGGAGCCCCCTGTCAGGATTGAACTGACGACCGCTCGCTTACAAGGCGAGTGCTCTACCACTGAGCTAAGGAGGCAGTCGAGCGTCGCCCATCATATAGCGCCTTGCGCGGAGCACGCGCACCCACCCGCGTTGGTTACGGTGGTTTCCATGCGAACGACCCCCGCCGCCAGTGCTCACGTCGCGGGAGGGGACCGGTGAGCTTTCTGACCGACACGTTGGACCGACTCCTCGGTAGCCGCCGCGCAACCATCGACGACGTAACCGCCGCTCCGGCGCCACTCCAGCCGATCGATCTGACGGACGATGCAGTGGTCGCCGAAGCGCTGGATGTCGCGGTGCGCGTCGGCGAGGTTCTGCTCGCATCGGGCACCGGTGCGATCGACACTGCCGAGCAGGTGCGATTCGTCGCCGCCACCTACGGCCTCGCCCGGTGCGACGTGGACGTCACCTACAACTCGATCGTTCTTTCCGCGTACCGAGGCCCGACGATGCCGCCGGCCAGCACCATGCGGGTGGTCCAGTACCGGTCGATGGACTTCACGCGACTGGCAGCGGTCGACAGACTCACCCGGCGGATCCGCCGCGATGCGATCTCTCCGTCGCAGGCGCACGAAGAGTTGCTCGAGCTCACCACCGCCCCACACCCCTACAACCGGTGGGTTGCGACGGTGGCGTGGTCGGGGATGGCCGCGGCCATCGCGGTACTGCTCGGCGGCGAGGCGGTCGTGGCCCTGATGGCGTTTGCATCGACGTTCATCATCGACCGCGTCAACCGCATCCTCAACACCGCCGGCCTGCCCTTCTTCTTCCAGCACCTGGTGGGCGGCATCATTGCCACCGCCCCGGCCATCACGTTGTACGGATTGCGCAATGTCATCGGTTACGAAGTCTCCCCCGGGCTGATCATCGCGGCCGGAGTGACCGTTCTGCTGTCCGGTTTGTCGCTTGTCGGTTCGGTGCAGGACGCGATCACCGGGGCACCGATCACGGCATCCGCACGGTTTTTCGAGTTGCTCATGATGACCGGCGGGATCATTGCCGGTGTCGCGACAACTCTCCGCATCGCGGGGGTCTTCGGCGCCGAACTGCCGCTGATCACGTACGACCCGCTGCCGGACCTGACCGAGCTGCCCACGAAGGTCGTTGCCGGCGCCGGTGCCGCGATGTTCTACGCACTGGCCTGTTATGCGGAGCGCAGGGCGCTGACGGTGGCCGCGCTCGGCGGTGCGGCAGGCAGCCTGGGCTACCAGCTCGCGCTCGGGCTGGGACTGGGGCCGATCATCTCGTCGGCGGTCGCGGCCACGGTGATCGGCTTCGCCGGTGGCCTGATGGCCCGCCGCGCGCTGACCCCTCCGCTCGTCGTGGCGGTTGCAGGTATCACTCCGCTGCTTCCCGGCCTGGCGCTGTACCGGGGTCTGTACGCGATGCTCCGCAACGAGATCGCGACGGGATTGACGGCGCTCTTCGCAGCGTTCGGTATCGGTTGTGCGTTGGCGGCGGGTGTCACCCTCGGCGAGTGGCTCGCTCGTAGCACTCGTCACCCGAGGAGCTTGCTGGGGGCGAGCGGTCTGCGTCGTCCGCAGATGCGGCGTATCGGGCCGTGGCAACGTGACGACGAGAGCACGAGTTCGACGGCTACGACGGGTCCGATACCGATCGTCACCGGCCCGCTACCGGCGGTCACCGGTCCGCTACCGACCGGCTCGATCTCCACCGGTCCGATCTCCACTACCGGCCCCATACCGCTCACGGGGCCGATCGCCACCGGAGCATCGACCGGCGAACGAAAAACGAGAGCCACGCTGCGCCTCCGTCGGAAGCAGCGTGACCCTCGTCGGATCTAGAAAGTCAGGCGTTGGCCTGGCGGGCCTTTTCGTCGGCTTCCATGGCATCGCGCAGGCTCTTGGGACGCATGTCGGTCCAGTTCTGCTCGACGTACTCGACGCACGCGGCACGCGACTCTTCGCCGAATACCACTCGCCAGCCCTGCGGGACTTCAGCGAAGGTCGGCCACAGCGAGTACTGCTCCTCGTCGTTCACGAGGACGTAGAAGCGGCCGTCTTCGTCGTCAAATGGATTCGTGCTCATCTCGCCTCACTTGTTGCGTAGGTGTGATGGTCCGGTATTCTACCAAGTTCGCCCATCCCGTCCCGACCGGCCGGTAGCTTACGCTCCCGCCGCTCGAGAATCGAGTCCCGGTCAGTCCGCCAGGAAGTTCAGCACCACCTTGTTCACCGCTTCGGGACGCTCGAGGTAGCCGTAGTGCCCGGCATCGGGGATCTCCTCGTAGCGGGCATTCGGGATCGCGGCTGCCAACTCGCGCGACAGGTACGCCGGGATCATCCGATCGTCGGCGAAACCGACGGCCAGGCAGGGCACCTTCACTTCGCGGTACGCTACACGCCGGTCGAACTCACGGTCCATACCGAGCTGTGCTCGCACGCCCGGCGACACCTTGCCACTGCTGAACTCGAATACGTCGAGCCAGTCGCGAGCGGTGTTCTGATCGACGAGCGACGCCGGCGACAGGTTCATCACTGCCGTTATCGCGGCACGGTACTTCGACGGCAGTTCGACACCGCTGTCGTACAACTGACGCTCACCCTCGGTGAGAGTCAGCTGGAACTGGTCCATCCGGGCATGGCCGGCGAGGAAGACGGCCTTGCGCACCAGAGCGGGACGGGTCAAGGCGAGTTCTTGAGCGACGCGCGAGCCCATCGACGTGCCCACCACATACGCCGGACCGCCGAGCAGTTCGATCAGCCCGGCGACGTCACGGACCATGTCTTCGATGGTGATGCCGGCAAGGCTCTCACCGGACGGCGCAATCCCCCGATTGTCGAACGTCGCGACCCGGTAGCCGGCCTTCACGAGCGCAGGCACCTGATGCAGATCCCACACGCGACCCGGACTGCCGGTACCCATGATCAGAACCACCAAGTCGCCGGTGCCCTTGACCTGGTAGTTCAGCGGGATGCCGTTGATCGTCGCAATGGGCATGAAGACCTTCCTCGATGAATGCCGAATAGAGCGCCGCTGCCGAAACGCGCGGCGCAACCCTGCTCCACCGTACCGCGGGCACCTCACCCCTGATCGATCCAGCATGTCGAGGGTGGCGGCGCGGTGTCCGATTCTCATAGAGTCGGACGAGAACGCCTGCTCACACCGAGCAGCGATGCTGGGAGGAACACCATGGCCGCGGAACCCACGACCGCGAACGACATCGTCGACGAAGACCTCGAGCCCGTCGCCGACGAAACCGCACGGCAGGCGCAACGCGTCGTCGCCGCCTACGCCGAAACTGCGGACGAATGCCGCATGCTGCTGTCGATGCTCGGCATCGGTCCCGCCGAGAAGCACTGACCGACCACTGACCGAGGATCCGGCCGAGAGAGGAAACACATAGTGACGACAGGCGAGGCGGGATCGACCGACGACTCCGACATTCTCACCGAATCGGATTTCGTGGTCGTGGCGAACCGCCTGCCCGTCGATCTCGAACGGCTACCGGACGGCACCACCCGCTGGAAACGCAGCCCGGGCGGCCTCGTCACCGCACTCGAACCGATCCTCCGCGCCAATCGGGGCGCGTGGGTCGGATGGGCAGGTGTCGCGGACGTCGAGATGGATCCGTTCGTCGAGGACGATCTCGTTCTGCATGCGGTGCCGCTGAGTGCGGACGAGATCGCCGACTACTACGAGGGCTTCTCCAACGCGGCACTGTGGCCGCTCTATCACGACGTCATCGTCCGCCCCGAGTACCAGCGCGAGTGGTGGAACGTCTACGTCGAGGTCAATCGCCGATTCGCCGAAGCCGCCGCCAAGGCGGCCGCCGAGGGCGCGACCGTGTGGATCCAGGACTACCAGCTGCAACTGGTTCCGAAGATGCTGCGGATGCTGCGCCCGGACCTGACCATCGGCTTCTTCCTGCACATCCCGTTCCCACCGGTCGAACTGTTCATGCAGATGCCGTGGCGAACCGAAATCGTCGAAGGCCTGCTCGGCGCCGACCTCATCGGGTTCCACCTGCCCGGCGGCGCCCAGAACTTCCTGTATCTCGCACGTCAGTTGCTCGGCCACCAGACGTCGCGGGGCAACGTCGGCGTGCGCTCCAAACTCGGTGTCGTGCAGGTCGGGTTCCGGACCGTGCGGGTGGGAGCGTTCCCCATCTCGATCGCGTCGGGCGAACTCGACGAACAGTCGCGCCGCAAGTCGATTCGCGACCGGGCCAAAGCGATACGCAAGGAACTCGGTAACCCGAAGAAGGTCGTTCTCGGTGTCGACCGGCTCGACTACACCAAGGGCATCGATGTACGTCTCGACGCTCTCCACGAACTCATTGCGGAAAAGCGCGTCGATCCGACCGACACGGTGATGGTCCAGCTCGCGACGCCGAGCCGCGAACGTGTCGACTCGTACGTGCACATGCGCGGCGAGATCGAGAAGATGGTCAGCCGCATCAACGGCGAATACGCGGAGGTCGGCCGTCCGGTCGTGCACTACATCCACCGGCCGGTGCCCCGCGAAGAACTCATCGCGTTCTTCGTGGCCGCCGATGTGATGCTGGTGACGCCGCTGCGCGACGGGATGAACCTCGTCGCCAAGGAGTACATCGCGTGCCGCAGCGACCTCGGGGGCGCACTTGTGCTCAGCGAGTTCACCGGTGCCGCAGCCGAACTGCGTCAGGCGTTCCTGTGCAACCCTCACGATCTCGAGAACGTGAAGGACAAGATGGAAGCCGCTCTGACCCAGCCTCGCGACGAGGGACGCCGGCGCATGCGCGCACTGCGGCGACAGGTGCTCACGCACGATGTCGACCGCTGGGCCCGCTCGTTCCTCGATGCCCTCTCGCACAGTGGGGCTGCCGGCCCCGCCCTGATCGCTCCCGAAGAGGCCAGCGAACCCGAATAGCGTTGGCGCGGCAGCAGATCCGCTAGATCGGCGTCAGCCGGCTCACGAGCCACCGGTCGTCGTGCTTCTCGAGTTCGATACGCACCCGGCTTCCGCTGCTCACCGCCTCGGGATTCTCGGAACTGGTAGTGATCTGGTTCAGGAACAGCAGGGTCACCGCGCGATCGGTATCGGCCGACACCACCGACGACGCCTGCACGCTCACCTGCACGCTGATCGCCTTCTCCTTGGCGCCCGGCGCGATGATGTCGGCCATCAGATTCGTGTACTCGTCCCGGAAGTCGCCGGTGAGCCCTCCGGCAGCCGCCGCCGTCTGTTCGTCGACGGTCTCGTAGTTGTAGGCGAGCATGGCGACGGCCTGCTCTTCGGCGACGGCCCGTGCCTCTTGCCGCGCGGCCTCGGCCGCCGAGTCCTGCAACATGCCCCAGGCCAGCCATCCGACGAGGACGGCGAAGACCAGGGCGACGACGACCAGCGCGCGCGCGATCAGGGGAAGATGCGTGGCGCCCGGGCTACTCGTCCCGGTTGCAGGGTCCTCGATTGCAGGGCTCTCGACTGCAGAACTCTCGCTCGGCTGGACTGTCGTCACGTGATCGTCCTTCTCGTTGTCGCTCACGGCACGAACTCCACCTTGGAAGCCAGCAAACGGCCGTTCTCGTCGCAGATCGTCACCCGCAAACGGAAATCGCGGGGCTCGGGCTCGGGTTGGTCGGCGTTGCTCACCATCGCCCTCGACGCCACCAGCGACGCGGCGCACGTACCGTCCTCGGTCTGCAACCCGGCCTCGAGCACCTCACCGATCGTGGTGACACCGGCCTGCTGCACGACCTCGACGAACGGTCCTTCGCGCCCCTCGAACTCGGCCTTGAAATCGCCTGTCGCTCCGTCGAGGAGCCTCTGCACGTCGGCTTCGGCGTTGTCGGCGTGAATGGTGGTCAGGTTCAACACGGTCTGCCTCGCGGCCTGCACGAACGCTTCGCGGCGTTCGTCACGTTCGCTCGCGGACTGCCGGTCGAGCAACAGCCACGCCCCCGCCGCGACGAGCGCGACGACGAGCACCGATGCGACGGCGACGACCCTCCGGGGCCACACCGGAGCCGCGTCTTCGGGCCGGGGTTGTTCCGGGGCCGGAGTTTTCGTCAGGTCGACGGTTCCGGTGTCGGTCTTCTGGCCTTGGTCGTCCGTCATCAGCCCTGTTGCGCCTTCATGTAGGTTTCCAAGCTCTCTCCCCCGAGATCCGCATTTCGGTACACGGTGCCGTCGGGTCCAATGTACGTGCCGGTCCGGGGATCCACGCGGCGCGCGGTCACCCCTGCGGGAGCCGCATCGGCGGTGGAGGTGTTGTGCGATGCAGGGGTCGGCACGCTGTTCTCGCCGGCCACCGGCGTCGGGGGCCCCCGCCACGGATTGTCGATGTACCCGGGAACGTATCCGGTGCGGCACTGATCCGGAGTGGGAGCTCGACGACCCGGATACTCCATGCAGGGCAGGTTGCGCGCACCCCGCACCGCATTCGGGTCCGATTGCGGCAGTTGGCAGAACACGTCTCCCGGAGTGGGCACCATCGACGTGTCCGCCGGGCTCCGCCACTGCTCCGGAGGCACGAATCCGGCCAGGCACGGCGGCGGGTCGTGCAGCTGCAGATGGAAGTCCACCACCGCGCCGTCCTGCGGCGGGCCGCTGCCGGCCGCGGTGATGAGCGCGGTCGTCATCGGCGGATAGAGCACCAGAATCTGTTCGATCCCCGCGTTGTAGATGACGCCGACCTCACCCACACTGACGAGGTTGGCGAGCAGGAGCGGCAGCGTCGGGCGCAGGTCCTGCAGGAAGGTTTCCGCTTCCGCCGCGGCACCGGGACCCTTTTCCATGAGGGCCCGGAGGTCGGGGTCGCTGTCGCGCAACCGGTCGGTGAAGGTCACCATGTCGCGGGTCCAGGACCGGATCGCGTCGCTGGTCACGACCTGGGTGTCGAGCAGCGGTCCGATCTGATCGATCAGTTGCCGCGTCTCGTCACTGTTCGCGGACGCCTCCTGCACGAAAAGACGGGTGGAGTCGATGAGTCGCTGCAGCTCCGGACCGGATCCGTTGAACGCGTTGAATGCTTCGTCGACGACGGTCTGCAGCCGGGTGTCGCTGATGCTTGCCAGCAGGAGGTCCGCCTGATCCAGGAGCGCACCGACCTCCTGCGGGACGGTCGTACGGTCGGACGGGACGACATCGCCGTCGGCCAAGTATTCACCGCTCGAATTGTTTTCGGCGGGAACGAGATCGACGTATTGCTCGCCGACCGCCGACACACTGCGGACGTTCGCACCGACATCGGAGGGAATCTTGTAGTCGCTGTCGATCGACAGGATCGCGTCGACTCCCGTCGGCGAGAGCTTCACGGCCTTCACCGTGCCGACGGTGGTACCCCGGTATGTGACATTGCCGTGTGGGTAGAGGCCGCCGGTGGACGGCAATTCGACTGTGACCGTGTAGCGACCGATGCCGAGCAGTTCCGGTACGCGCACGTACTGCAGCGACATCACGACCAAGCCGATCACGGTCAGCACGGCAAAGATCGCTAGCTGGATGCGGACGAACTTCGAGAGCATCATGGCGCGGGAACCCCCAGGGGCAGACCGGGAATGGTGATCTCACCGATTCCGGGGATACTGAGGGTGCCCCCCGGGCCGGTGTCCTGCGGTGGAGGTGGCGGAGCGAGTGGAGCCTGGAACGGGTCCACGGCCTGAGCCGCCAGACCGGCGTCGCGGCCGAGAATCCCTTCGGGTCCCGCGAGACGGCCGGCGAGGGGTGTGCCCGACAGGAAGTTCAGGTCGAGGCGGTCGAGCGTGAGATCGATCGTCATCGCGAGGTTGGCGTAGTCGCCACGAATGACATTATTGATCCCGTTCTGCGGGAACGGGTAGGTGAGAAGCACACCCAGCACCTCGGTCAGCGAACTTCCGGAGTCGGCGAGGGCTCGCAGTGTCGGCGCGAGCGCCTCCAGATTGGTGTCGAGGTCCTCCCCGCTGTTCTCCACCACACGACTCGCGACGGTACTCAGCTCACCCAGCGACGTCATCGCCGCCGTGAGACTTTCTCGTTGGTCGACGAGCACTTCGAGCGCCGGGGGCAGTTCTTCCAGTGCCCGCACCAGGGTGTCGTTCTGGTTGTTCACCGTCCAGGCCAGCCGATCCATCCCCTCCATCGCCGAAACGATGTCCCCGCGCTGTTCGTCGAGGGTGGAGACGAGTTCGTTCAGGCGCGGAAGGAGGTTCCGGAACGAATCCTCGCGGCCGACCAGCGCCGCGTTGAGTTCGGTGGTGATGTCGTTGATCTGGGCGAGACCACCACCGTTGAGCACGACCGACAACGACGACAACGTCTGCTCCGTGGTCGGATACGCACCGGCGCGCTCGATCGGGATGATGTCGCCGGCTTCGAGTCGGCCCTCCGGCGGTACGTCGGTCGGCGGTGCCAGTTCGAGATGCTGCGAGCCGAGCAGGCTCGTCTGGCCGATACGGGCGGTCGCGTTCGCGGGCAGCAGGACGTCCTCCTCGAGCGCCACCGTCACCAGCGCCTGCCAGTTCTCGACCTCGATCTTCGCGATCGAGCCGACCGTGACGTCGTCGATCCGCACCGGTGAGTTCTGCGTGAGGGTAGTGACATTCGGCATGCGGATCTGAATCTGATACGCGCCTTCTCCGCGACCCGCGGTGCCCGGCATGGGGATCGAATTGAGCCCGTTCCATTCGCATCCGGTCAGTGTCGCGGCGGCGACCACTGTGGTCACCGCGGCCACGAACCGCTGGGCAGTGAAGCGTCGGGCGGTCGATCGCCCGGTACCCGGTCGGCCGGTCATCGTCCTCCTCCCGGTTGCAGCAGCGAACCGAGGTCGCTCGGCATTTCGACGGCGGGCAGGCCCGACAGCAGCCCGTCGAGCGGGGTCGGTGCCGGTGCGGGTGCCTCCGGCGCGGTGCCGCGGCCGGCCGCGGCAGATTCGAGCCACGGTTCGCTGTACTGGATCTGGCCGGGGAAGGCCTGCACCCCGGCCAGCGGATTCGCCATGAACGGCAGGTAGTTGGCGGACATCGAGGCGAGAACGGGGCCGAGTTGCTGACGGCACAGTTCCTCGCTGCGTTCGGACGTGGCGTTGGCGGCTGCCGCCACCGACCCGCACATCCACTCCACCGGGTTGGCCATGTTGCTGATCGCGAGGGCGCCGGTGAGCGAGCCCTGCGCCGGCTTGTAGATGTTGTAGAAGTTCGCGAGCGATGTGGGGCCGGAATGCAGCACCCGCTCGATCTCGGGACGCTTGCGGGCGAGCACCTCGGTGGCGTCGGCGAGCCGCTGCACCGATTCGGTGAGACCGGCGCGGTTGTCCTGCACGAACCGCTGTACGTCGCCCACCGCCACGTTCAGATCCGTCAGCGATACCCCGAGCTGATCCGAGCTCGCGGCCAGCACATCGGACACCGACGCGAGACGACCACCGAACTGCACGATCTGTTCGTTGCTCGACGACAGCACCGAGACGAACGTCTGCAGATTGCGGACCGTCGAGAAGAGGTCGGTGCGGCCCTCCGACAGCGTGCTCATGGTCTCGGACAACTCTCTCAGGGCTGCACGAATCGTCTCACCGTTGCCATCGAGGTTCTCGGCTCCGGTGTCGATGAAGCGCCCGAGGGATCCCTGCGGATCGAGTTCCTCGGGACCGAGCGCCTCCGACAGCCGCATGAGTTCGGTCTTGATCTGGTCCCATTCGACCGGGGACGCGGTGCGCTCCACGGGAATGGTCGCGCCCTCGGCAAATTCGGGCCCTCCGGCGTAGACGGGCGTCAGTTGCACAAACCGTGCCGACACCAGGCTCTGCGCAACGATGACCGCCTTGGCGTCGGCCGGGACCTTCACCGAGTCGTCGACCTTCATGGTCACGCGCACGAGGTCGTCGCCGGGTTCGATGTCGGAGATCCTTCCGACCGACACTCCCAGCACCCGCACGTCGTCGCCCTCGTACAGGCCGCTGGTGGAGACGAATTGGGAGTATACGGTCCGCTTGCCCCAGTCGGGCAGCACGAACAGGACGACGGCGGCGACGAGCGCCACGATCACCACCCCGGCGACGACGGGGAGCAACCACTTCGGCCGGCTGCGGGACGTGCTCTGCGCACCCACGGTTTCGGTACTCATTCGCCATCCCTCGTGATCGACGGCGGTTCCTTCGGAATGATGTCCTGCAGGTCCTGCGGGAGCAGGTCGGGTGCCAGCTGGCTGTCGACGAGCGCCTTCCACCAGGGGGCGGGCAGGACGTTGGAGACGTAGGCGTTGAAGAACGGGCCGCTCGCCACCGATTCGCCGAGCGCGCTGATGTAGGGGCCGAGGCCGTCGAGCGCGCCGGCGATGTTCTCCTTGTTCGCCTGCAGGTTCGCGGTGACGGCGTTCAGCTTCTCGAGTGTGGGCGCCATCTGGGCCTGGTTGTCCTGCACGACGCCGGTCAGCTGCCGCGACACGGAGGAGATGTTGGCGATGAGCTCCGTGATGGCGTCGCGACGCAGACTCAACTCACCGAACAGGGAATTGGCGTCGACGAGCAGCGCGTTCACCTGGTCGCTCCGCTCGGCCAGGATGCCGGTCACCGATTCGGCCCGTTCGAGCAGTTGCAGCAGTGATTCGTCGCGGGAGTTGATCGACTGTGACAGCCGGGTCATCCCCTCCAGCGCCCCGCGGATTTCCGGTGGGGTGTCCTGCAGCGAACCGGACAGCGCGTCGAGGGACTCGTTGATCTGATCGGTGTCGAGGTCGGACACGGTGGTGGTGAGGTCGCCGAGCGCATCGGTCAGTGAATACGGCGAGTTGGTGCGGTCGACCGTGATCACCGATCCGGGTCGCATGACCCCGGTCCCGTCCGGCCGCACGGCGAGGGACTTGCGGCCCAGCACGGTGTTGGTCTTGATGTCGGCGCCGGTCGCGTCGCCGAGTGCGATACCGTCCCGGATCCGGAAGGTCACGAGCACAAGCTGGTTGTCGAGCCGGACGTCGGTGACGTCGCCGACGTTCACCCCGGAGATCATCACGTCGTCGCCGGGGACGAGACCACCGGCATCGGAGAACTGCGCGGAGTAGGTCGGGCCGCCGGAGATGAACTGCAGTTGGTCGTACTGGAGTCCGGCCAGCACGAGGGCCGTCGACACTGCCAGACCGACGATGCCGATCTGGACGTGGTTGGGTTCGCGGGATGAACTCATTCGATCTTCGCGCACCTTCCCGTCTCGTGGTTGGCGGACGTGTAGCGGATCGTGGTGCCGTCCGGCCCCGAGAACTTGAAGGTGTTGGCGCACAGGAAGAACTGGAAGAAGTTTCCGTACGCACCGACGCGGATGAGCTTGCGGTAATCCGACGGGAGCCGCTCGAGGGTGCGGTTGATGTCGTCCTTGCCGAGGTCGAGTTGGGTCATGGTGCGGTTGGTCTCGGCGATCACCGACTGCAGATCGGGCCGGCTGTTCTGCAGGAGCGACGTGAGATCGGCGGTGCCGGACGCGATCTGCGGGATGGCGTTGCCGATGGGGTCGCGGTCTGCGGACAAGCCGCTGACGAGCGTCTGTAGTTCGTCGATGGTGTCGGTGAACTGCCGGTCGTGTTCGTCGATGGTGCCGAGGACGGCGTTGAGGTTGTCGATGACGTCACCGATCAGTTTGTCGCGGTCGGCGAGGGAGTTGGTGAACGAGTTGGTGTTTCCGAGCAGCTGCACGAGCGTGTCGCCCTGGCCCTGGAACACCTGGAGCAGCGCCCCGGACAGGTCGTTGACCTGTTTCGCGTCGAGCCCCTGCAGGAGCGGCTTGAACCCGCCGAGCAGCAGATCGAGGTCGAGCGCCGGTTCGGTCTGTTCGAGCGGGATGGTCCCGCCGGGTGCGAGTGCTGCTGCGTTGCCCGGCCCCTCGAGAAGTTCGAGGTACCGGTCGCCCACGAGGTTTTCGTAGCGAACGGTCGCGCGAGTGCTGGTGAGCAGCGTGTACTTCGAATCGACGTCGAACTCCACTTCCGCGTGGTTGTCGTCGCCGATGTCGACGCCGCCGACCGAGCCGACGGGAACACCCGCGATCCGGACCTTGTCTCCCGACTTCAGGCCCGACACGTCGGTGAACGTCGCGTGGTATCCCTCGCTGCCGGTGAATCGTGCCTGGCTGAAGACGACGGCGAGCCCCGCGAACACCAGAACCATGGTGACGGTGAAAATCAGGAACTTGATCGTGGTGTCTCTCATGATCACTGCCCTGCCACGAGCTTGTCGCCGAACAGGAATCCGAAGATCGTCGGATACCGGATCCAGGCCTCCGTCGCCGGCTGGAACGGGGTCGTCGCGGTGTCGGTCACGATGAAGGGTGCCGGCCCGTCACGTCGCGGATCGAAGTTCGGCATGCCGTGACAGTTCGGGCCGCCGCTCGCGCCCACCACCGGCAGGTCCTGCTCGTGGTTGTAGGGCGTGGCTCCACCCATGAAGCTGGTGCTCAGGGTCAGTGCCGCATACTCGCCGGTGCCCGCCATCGGTTCGAACGCCACGCGGGCATCGTTGAGGCCGACGATGAAACACGTCAGTTCCGGCGAGTACTCGCCGAGCAACGTCGTGGTGTGGGTCAGGTGATCGAGCGCGGTGGTGAGCTGGTTCTCGTTCTCTCCGAGCACGTCCCGTCCTGTGTTCGCGAGACCGGTCAGGTTCATCAAGAGCAGGTCGAGTTGTTGTTGTTCGTCGACGATGGTGTTGCCTACATCGGTCGCGTTGGAAATGGTGTCCATGAGATCGGGGGCGGTGTCGGCGTAGACCTCGGTGACATCCGCGGCAGCCTGCAGGTCGTATCTCAGTTGCGGCAGCGACGGATTCATCGTCGCGAGATACTCGTCGGCTTCGGCGACGGTGGCACCGAGTTCGTCGCCGCGCCCGCGCAACGCCTCCGAGAGCGCGCCGAGGGTGGCGTTGAGCTTCTCGGGCTGGATCTGGGCGAGTACGTCGGAGAGGTGCTCGAAGACGGTATTGAATTCGACGGTGACACTGTCGGCCGCGATCACCGCGCCCTCACGCAGCGGCACCGGGGAGGGATCTTCCGGGACGATGAGGTTGACGAACTTGGCCCCGAACACGGTGGTCGACTCGATCGACACCCGGGCGTTGGACGGAATCATGTGCAGCTGACCCGGTTGCATCGCCAGCTGCAGCACTGCCCCGGCCGGGGAGTGGTCGATGGACGAGACTCGTCCGACTTCGACGCCACGGAGCTTGACCTTGGCGTCGGGTTCCATGACCAGACCCGAACGCGAGGCGGTCACCGTCACGGGCGTGGTGGTGGTGAATCCCCCGGCGAACATGATCAGGGCGAGGGCGACGATCAGTGCGAGGCCACCGACCATCCCGAAGGCGGCAAGCTTCTTCTTCCACGATGCAGTCTCCATGCGCGGCGCCCTATCCCGACAGGTTGAAGTTGCCGGTCGCGCCGTAGACGGCGAGCGAGATGAGCAGGGTGACGGTGACGACCGCGATGAGCGAGGCGCGTACCGCGTTGCCGACGGCGACGCCCACACCGACGGGGCCGCCGCCGGCGTTGAATCCGTAGTAGGTGTGGATGAGCATCACCGCGACGGCCATGAAGATGGCCTGCACGAACGACCACAGGATGTCCGTGGGAATGAGGAATGTCGTGAAGTAGTGGTCGTACACGCCCGCGGACTGGCCGTAGAGCACGACGGTGGCGAAGCGACTGGCGATGAACGACGCGATCACGGCCAGCGAGTACAGCGGCACGATCGCGATCATGCCGGCCATGACGCGCGTGGACACCAGGTACGGGATCGAGGGGATGGCCATGGTTTCGAGAGCGTCGATCTCCTCGGACACCCGCATCGCACCGAGTTGCGCGGTCGATCCGGCACCGATGGTCGCCGCGAGCCCGATACCTGCGATGGTCGGGGCGGCGATACGGACATTGATGAACGCGGCGAAGAATCCGGTGAGAGCTTCGACGCCGATGTTGCCCAGTGAGCTGAAGCCCTGAACGGCGATGATGCCGCCGGTGAACAGGGTCAGGAAGCCGACGATGACGACGGTTCCACCGATGACCGCGAGCGCGCCGGTGCCCATGCTGATCTCGGCGACCAGCCGGATCGTCTCCTTCGGGTAGTGCATCACCGCCCGCGGCACGGCACCGAGCGCCCTGGCGAAGAACAGCGCCTGCTCGCCCACCCGGTCGATCGAACCCGAGGCACGCGCGGCGCGTCGCCGGGTACGGAGGAATCTCGCCGAGACCACTACCATGTGTTCCCCTCCACGCCTCTCATCCGGCGGTCAACTTGATGCCGACGGCGGTGACGAGCAGGTTCACCACGAACAACGCCATGAAGGCGAAGACGACGGTCTGGTTGACGGCATCGCCGACGCTCTTGGCGCCGCCCTTGACGTTCAGTCCGAGATAGGCCGCCACGAGCCCGGCGATCATGCCGAACAGGCCGGCCTTGATCTGGGAGATCATGAGTTCTCCGAAACCGGTGAGAAGTGTGATGCCGTTGACGAACGCCCCGGGATTCACGTCCTGCAGGAAGACCGAGAACGCGAAGCCGCCGAGAATGCCGATGGTGCATACGAGGCCGTTGAGCAGCAGAGCCACCACGGTCGACGCGAGCACTCGCGGTACGACGAGACGGTGGATGGGGTTGATTCCGAGGACCCGCATCGCGTCGATCTCTTCACGGATGGTGCGTGCGGCGAGATCCGCACAGATAGCGGTCGCGCCGGCCCCCGCGACGATGAGCACGGTCACCATGGGGCCCACCTGGGTGACGGCGCCGAGTGCGGCACCGGCGCCGCTGAGGTCGGCGGCTCCGATTTCCCGCAGCAGAATGTTCAGTGTGAAGCTCACCAGAACGGTGAACGGTATCGCCACGAGAATCGTGGGCAAGAGGGAGACCCGTGCGACGAACCAAGCCTGGTCCACGAACTCACGTCGTTGGAAGGGCCTGGAGAACAGGGCCCGCGCGGTTTCGCCGGTCATGGCGAAGAGGCCGCCCACGGCCCGCAGTGGGACCTCGAAGAGGTCTACCAACACTCCCCCTTCGCTTGTCGGTTCGTTGCTCGGCAATCCGTGGGCGGGCAGCCCACGAATCGATCTTCCTTGTGACCCGCGTCATATTAACTAGAACGTGTTCACCCTGTCAAAGGTGGTGTTCCCGGCCGGTTGCGAAGTCGCCTCACGGTTGGCCGAGCACCATCTTCACAGCTCGATCCAATCACGCATAAGATGGTTTACGCTGCGGTTTTGGCGACACGGCTCCGCCTGCTCGAATTCGGAGCGAGGCGCCCCGGGCCGAATGTCCCACGCACGGACCGAGCAGAAAAACTAGAACAGGTAATAGAAACTTTCCGTAGGCCTGCAACCTGCCGGATGGCGTGAGAGTACCGGAATCCAGAGTATCTGTCACCCGAAGTAGCACAAACCGACCCGGCAGGTCGCCCCACTCAGAGCTTCAGAGCCTCGACCGCCGCAAATGTCTTGGCGGGATCCCGGTCGGCGAAGTAGCCGCCGAGCCGGCTCGCGAGCGCGTCCGGAGTCCACTGATCGACGGCGTCGAAACGCTCCTCGACGACGGGCGCGGCCATCAGCGCGACCATCGGTCCGTACACGATGAAGACCTGGCCGTTGACCCGGTCGGCCGCCGGGGAGGCCAGGAACGCCACCAGATTCGCGACGTGCTCGGGCGAAAGCGGATCGACCCCTCCGTCCGGTGCCGCGCCGAAAACCGATTCGGTCATGGCGGTGCGTGCACGGGGGCAGATCGCATTCGCACGCACCCCGTACCGGTCGAGCCCCCGGGCCGCCGACAGAGTGAGCGCGGTGATGCCGGCTTTCGCAGCGCCGTAGTTGGCCTGCCCGACCGGACCGAGCAGACCCGCCTCCGACGAGGTGTTGATGATCCGGCCGTACACGGGCCCACCCGCGTCCTTCGACTTACCCCGCCAGTAGGCGGCCGCGTTGCGACACAGCAGGAAATGCCCGCGAAGGTGTACTGCGATGACCGTGTCCCACTCCTCGTCGGACATGTTGGGCAGCATTCGGTCCCGCGCGATACCCGCGTTGTTGACAACGATGTCGAGACGGCCGAAGCGGTCCTGCGCCGCCGTGAGCAGCGCATCGGCGGTTGCCCGTTCGGCAATGCTGCCAGGAACGAACTCGACATCGGCCCCGAGCGCGCGGATCTCGGCGAGAGTGGCCTCCACGGCGTCGTTCGCCGCGAGATCGTTGACGATCACCGACGCTCCGCCGCGAGCCAGGCCCAGCGCCTCGGCCTTTCCGAGACCGGCGCCGGCACCCGTCACCACGGCAACTCTGCCTTCGAGCGAGGTGTTCCCAGCCTCGTTGTCCACCCCAGAACTCATTCACGCACTCCTCGGGAATTCGGGCCGGCCCTGAGGCCGCGTACAGATGGCCGCTCCGGAGACCCGGAGCCGCACCGAAATGTAGAACTTGTTCCTATTGCCGACAAGGGTCCCGGCCCGGCCGGTCACGCTTCGCTGAGCGCGGCCCGGGGGCACTGGGCCACCGCGCGGCGTACATCTTCTTCACGGCCCTCCGGAACCGGATGAGTGACGATCAGTTCGTCGTCATCGTTGAGTTCGAAGACATCCGGCGCGATTCCTACGCACACACCGTTGGCTTCGCAGCGGTCGAAGTCGACCTTGACATCCATGCTCGGACCTCGCTTCATATTCGCACCGACCGTTGAAAGAAGGCTAGAACGCGTTCCAGTTTTGTGCAATGATCCTAGTCGATTCCGCATCGACGAATGGAGCATTCGTGGACATCACCTATACCCCGCAGCAGCAACAGTTGCGCGAGGAATTGCGTGCGTACTTCGCGGATCTCATGACAAGCGAACGGCGTGAAGCGCTCGCCGCGACGACCGGCGAATACGGCGCCGGCAACGTCTACCGTGATGTCGTCCAGCAGATGGGTAAGGACGGACGGCTCACGCTCGGCTGGCCCGAGGAGTACGGCGGCCAGAACCGCTCCGCGATGGACCAGTTGATCTTCACCGACGAAGCGGCGATCGCCGGTGCACCGGTGCCGTTCCTGACCATCGACTCGGTCGCACCGACGATCATGCATTACGGAACGGACGCGCAGAAGGAGTTCTTCCTCCCGCGGATCTCGGCCGGCGAACTGCACTTCTCCATCGGTTACTCGGAGCCGGGCGCCGGGACCGATCTCGCCTCACTGCGCACGACCGCGGTCCGCGACGGCGACGAATGGGTGATCAACGGCCAGAAGATGTGGACGAGCCTGATCGCCTACGCCGACTACGTGTGGCTCGCGGTCCGCACCGATCCGAATGCCAAGAAGCACAAGGGCATCAGCATCCTCATCGTGCCCACCGATGCCGAGGGCTTCTCCTACACACCGGTGCACACCATGGCCGGCCCCGACACCAGCGCCACCTACTACCAGGACGTCCGGGTCCCGGCGTCCGCCCTGGTCGGGGAGGAGAACGGCGGCTGGGCGCTCATCACCAACCAGCTCAATCACGAACGTGTCGCGCTGACGTCGGCCGGCCCGGTCCTGACCGCTCTGGCCGAGGTGCGCCGCTGGGCCCAGCAGACCCACCTGCCGGACGGGCGGCGCGTCGTCGATCAGGAATGGGTGCAGGTCAACCTCGCACGTGTCCACGCCAAGGCCGAATACCTCAAACTCATGAACTGGGACATCGCATCGGCCACGGGTCGACTCGGGCCGGAGGCCGCGTCGGCGAACAAAGTGTTCGGCACGGAGTTCGCCACCGAGGCCTATCGTCTGCTCATGGAGATTCTCGGTCCGGCCGCCACCGTGCGGCAGAACTCCGCCGGCGCGCTGCTGCGCGGTCGCATCGAACGGATGCACCGCAGCTCGCTGATCCTCACGTTCGGCGGAGGCACCAACGAGGTCCAGCGCGACATCATCGCCATGACCGCCCTCGGACAGCCCCCGGCCAAGCGCTAGCGGAAGGATTCCCGACCCGTGGACTTCACCCTGACCGAGGCGCAGCAGGATCTCGCCGGCCTCACCCGCAGTATCGTCACCGACATCGTCACCAACGAGCACCTGCGTGCCCTCGACGCAACCGACGATCGCATCGACCACGTCCTGTGGGATGCCCTCGCGTCCTCCGGAGTTCTCGGTGCCGCGTTGCCCGAGCCGGTCGGGGGCGACGGCTACGGCCCGCTGGAACAGGCGAGCATCCTCCTCGAGCTCGGACGCGGCGTCGCCGCCATCCCCTACCTCACCTCTATCGCGGTATCCGCCTCCGCGATAGCCGAATTCGGTACCGACGCGCAGCGCTCCGCGTGGGGTGAACCCGCGGCCGCCGGTGAGAAGATCCTCACCGCGGCACTGGCCGAAGAGTTGAACGACGACCCGACGGCACCGACGACCCGCGCGCGAACCGTCGGCGATCGTCGGGTACTCGACGGCGTGAAGATCATGGTCGACACGGCTCCCGCTGCCGACGGGTTCCTGGTTCCGGCCGCGACCGGCGACGGCGTCTCGGTCTTCCTCGTGTGCGCCGACGATCCGGGCGTCCGCATCACCCGGCAGCACACCACCGACCACGGCAGCTACGGCATTCTCACACTGGAGGGCGTCGAACTCGGTTCCGACCGCGTGCTCGGCACAGAGAACGCGGCCGGCACGGGAGGTGCCGGGGCTGCGCCGGTGGCGGCCTGGTTGCGCGACCGCATGCTGCTCGGCTCGGCTGCCTACCAGTGCGGCGTGCTCGAACGCGCTGTCGAACTCACCGCGCAGTACGCGCGCGAGCGCCTCCAGTTCGACCGTCCCATCGGCAGTTACCAGGCCGTCGCCCAGCGTCTGGCCGACGCCTACATCGACGTCAAGGCCGTACGGCTGACGCTGTGGCAGGCGGCATTCCGAATCTCTCGGGGTGATTCCCACACGCAGGAACTCCGCTCCGCCGCGTTCTGGGCGGCCGACGCCGGGCACCGCGTCGCGCACACGGCGGTGCACGTGCACGGCGGCGTCGGACTGGACGAGGACCACCCGGTGCACCGGTACTTCCTCGCGGCCAAGCAACACGAGTTCCTGATGGGGTCGGCGACCACCCAACTGCGCGCTCTCGGTCGCGAACTCGCCGACACACCGGCATGACCGGCAGGAGGACCACCGCATGACATCGCCTCCGACCGTCACCGCACTGCTCGACCGGCTCGCCGAAATCGACGATCGCGGACTACATTTCGAGGATGTCCGCGTGTCCTGGCGCGAGCACGTCCGGTTGTCCCACGACCGGGCCGCGCTGCTGCGGGAACTGCTGGAGCCCACCGCTCCGCCGCACTTCGGCGTGCTGATGGACAACGTGCCGGAGTTTTCGCTGCTGCTCGGCGCGGCCGCGTTCTCGGGATCGGTCGTGGTGGGCCTGAACACGACCCGCCGCGGCGAGGCGCTGGCCCGCGACATCGCGCTCGCCGACTGCCAGGTGGTCTTCACCGAACGCACCCACGCCGACCTGCTCGAAGGACTCGATCTGGGCGGCGTGCGGGTGATCGAGGTCGATTCCGCCGAGTGGCCCGCCCTGTTGGCACCGCACACCGGGTCCGTCCCGGTCGTGGCCGACACGCGCCCCGACGACCTGTTCATGCTCATCTTCACATCCGGCACGAGCGGTGACCCGAAGGCGGTGCGATGCACGCACGGCAAGATCACCGGCCCGGGCCGGATGCTCGCCGACCGGTTCGGACTCGGCCCCGACGACGTGGTGTACCTGTCGATGCCGATGTTCCATTCGAACGCGATGATGGCCGGGTGGGGGGTCGCACTCGCCGCGATGAGCAGCGTCGCACTGCGCCGCAAGTTCTCCGCCTCGGGTTTCCTGCCCGATCTGCGCAAGTTCGGGGTCACGTACGCGAACTACGTGGGCAAACCGCTGTCGTACATCGTCGCGACCCCGGAAGCACCCGACGACGGCGACAATCCGCTGCGCATCATGTACGGCAACGAAGGCACGGCTCCCGCGGTCGCCGAGTTCACCCGTCGTTTCGATGCGGTCGTCGTCGACGGGTTCGGATCCACCGAAGGCGGGGTGGCGATCTCCGCGACACCCGGTGCTCCTCCCGGCGCTCTCGGTCGCCTGCCCGACGGTATCGACATCCTCGACCCGGAGACCGGGCGCCCGTGCCCACCTGCGGTATTCGACTCGGACGGCCGGATCGTCAATGCCGACGAAGCCACCGGCGAACTGGTCAATGTCAACGGTGCCGGGCTGTTCAGCGGCTATTACAACAACCCGGAGGCCGACGCGGAACGGGTGCGCGACGGCAAGTATTACAGCGGCGACCTCGGGTATCGCGATGCCGACGGTTTCGTGTACTTCGCGGGTCGCAGTTCGGGGTGGATGCGTGTCGACGGCGAGAACATCGGTGCCGCGCCGATAGAACGAGTCCTGTTGCGCTACCCCGGGTTCGCGCAGGTGTCCGTGTACGGCGTGCCCGACCGCCACGTCGGGGATCGGGTGATGGCCGCGGTCATCCCCACGGCCGCGCAGGCGTTCGATCCCGTAGGATTCGCCGAATTCCTCGATGCGCAGGCAGATCTGGGTCCGAAGCAACTGACCACGCTGATCCGGGTCTGCGAGTCCTTCCCCCGGACGGCGACGTTCAAGATCCTCACGCGGTCGCTGTCGGCCGAACGCTGGAATTGCAGCGATCCGGTGTGGATACGCGAACGGGGAGACCGTGAATTTCTTTTGTCGACACCGGAACTGACCCAGAAGTTGGAACCTGCCACGAGCGGCGTCCGGTAACGATATCGTCGGCGTACGCGTCGATCCGTGGGGAAGCGGAGGGTCTATGGCATCGGTTCCACGCGACACCGCGCATGCCCTCGGGAGCTTCTATTCCCTGTCGCTCGATGCCTTCACGAGCCTGTTCCGCGCCCGGTTCCAGTGGCGTGAGTTCCTCACCCAGTTCTGGTTCATCGCCCGGGTGTCGCTGGTACCCACGATCCTGATGTCGATACCGTTCACCGTCCTGGTGGTGTTCACACTCAATTCGCTGCTGCTCGAGATCGGCGCGGGCGACCTCAGCGGTGCCGGCGCCGGACTCGGCGCGATCACCCAGATCGGTCCACTCGTCACGGTGCTGGTGGTGGCCGGTGCGGGCGCGACCGCCATCGCCGCGGACCTCGGCTCCCGCACGATCCGCGACGAGATCGCCGCACTCGAAGTACTGGGCATCGACCCCGCCGCACGGCTGGTGCTGCCACGGGCACTGGCATCCACCGCCGTCGCCGTCACCCTCAACGGCGCGGTCTGCGCGATCGGCCTGACCGGCGGCTTCGTGTTCTCCGTGACGCTGCAGAACATCGATCCCGGTGCGTACGCCGCCGGAGTCACCCTGCTCGTCGGTCCGGGCGAACTCCTGCTGTCGGAACTCAAGGCCGCCGTGTTCGGGCTGCTCGCCGGCCTGATCGCCTGCCACCGGGGACTGTCGGTCAAGGGTGGGCCCAAGAGTGTCGGGGAAGCCGTCAACGAAACCGTGGTCTTCGCGTTCGTGGCCCTGTTCCTGGCCAACATGCTGCTCACCTCGATCGGGATCGCGGTGATGGGACGTTGAGCCTCGTCGGGGTCGCCGGCGGGCGCACCGCCCATGCCGCGCGCCGCGCGGG
>NZ_JAUZMZ010000053.1:0-29973 GCF_036327435.1 Rhodococcus chondri
CTGCCCCGCCGAATTGAAGCTGGCCTCCGGCGGCAAGGGCGTCCTCAAGGAAGCGAGCCGGGCGTTGCGTCCCGCGGAGATCATCGACCGGCCGAAGGGCTATTTCCCGGTGCCGGGAATTCGTCATCTCGACGGTGAACTGCTCGACATGGTGCACGAGGCGCTGACCGGGCACACCGCGCGGCAGCGGAGCCCGTTCGATCCCGCCGCGGTGGCCGGGCTCCTCGCAGACCCCAACGGCAACCGCACCACGCTGGGTTCGAATGCCCTGTGGCAGGTCGCCCTGCTCGAATTGTGGTTGCAGACGATGGACGGCATCGCTGCCGCGCGCCCGTCGACTGCTCCCCCGTCGACCACACGACAGGAGATCACATGACACCGCTCCCCGACGACACGGCGAACCTGCGATTCACCTCCGGTGCCTCCGTGTCACCCGACGCCCACTCGGTTGCGTACCTCGTCGACGACGGCGGCTATCCCCACGTGGTCGAACGGGCACTTCTCGGCCGCACCGCCGGTCCGCCCTGCGGGGTGAATCTTCCCGTCGTCGGGCCGGTCACGCGGGTGCAGCACTCGGAGGACGGCAAATGGCTCGCGTGCCAGGTTGCGCCGGACGCGGGCACCCGCACCCAGGTGTGGGCGGTGCCGTGCGGCAAGGGAGGCGCCGGCGCGCGCCGGCTCGACCGGGCCGACGACTCCTCGACCGAACTCGTCGGCTGGGACGGGAGTCGTGTCGCGGTCACCGCGAGCGACGAGAACGGCGTGTCCGAAGCCCGCGTGATCGATCCCGAGTCCGGGACCGCGGCAGTTCTCGATCGGCGGGTCGGTGGGCATCTCGTCGATTCGTGGGACGGATCGGCGCTGCTGCGGGTCGGCCCGCGCGGACACCGCGAGTTGCTGTTCCTACGAGCGGACGGCTCTTATATCCCCCTGCTGCCGGCCGACGTCGGATCGACCACCGATGCGGGCGTGATCCTCGACGATCACGGGCAGCACCACAGCGCGCTGCAACCCGGCTCGCCGTGGACGTCGACCGAGGGTGAGCCCGCACAGTTCGTTCGCGCGGTCGTGCGCAGCGATCACGGCACCGACTTCGCGCGGTTGCTCGGTGTGGCCGTGTCGGACGAAGGGGTGTCGTATCGGTTGCTGGCCGAACGCACCGATGCCGAGCTGGACGAGTTCGCGGTCAGTGAAGACCACACCATCGTCGCGTTGTTGTGGAACTGCAAGGGCTCCAGTGAGTTGCAGATCCTCAACCTGTCGGACGGCACGACGGATCCACCGTTGCCGTTGCCGGGACCGGTTGCGTCTCAACCGAGCCTGAGTGCCAACGGTTCGGTGCTCGCCGTCACCGTCGAAGGTCCGGGGATGCCACCGTCGGTGGAGTTGGTCAATCCCCGGTCGGGTGACTGGAATCCGGTCGAGCACGCTCGCACCCGGGTCGAACCCGCGAACATGCCGATGGCCCTCGAATTCATCGCGCGGGACGGATTACCCCTGTCGGGCTGGTGGTATCGCGGTGCCGGCGGTCGTCCCGGTCCGGTGCTGCTGTATCTTCACGGCGGGCCGGAAGCGCAGGAACGTCCGGGTTTCAGCGACTACTTCCCCGCTCTGACGGCCGCAGGTATCTCGGTGTTCGCACCGAACGTGCGGGGGTCCGGTGGTTTCGGTCGCCGGTTCTCACACGCCGACGACCGGTACGGACGGTTCGCGGCCATCGATGATGTCGCCGACTGCGTCCACATGCTTGTCGAACGTGAATTGGCCGCTCCCGGCGGTGTCGCGTGCGCGGGACGCTCGTACGGCGGCTATCTCACGTTGGCAGCGCTGACCTTTCACGCTCCTCTGTTCGCGACGGGAATTGCGATCTGCGGGATGAGTGATCTCGAAAGTTTCTATGCCCACACCGAGCCGTGGATCGCTGCCGCCGCCTACCCGAAATACGGCCACCCCGAGGCGGATCGGGAGCTGCTACAGGAGCTCTCGCCGATCCACCGGATCGACGATCTCACCGCACCACTGCTCGTCGTGCACGGCGCTCACGACACGAACGTGCCCGTCAGCGAGTCGCGGCAGATCGTCGAGGCGGTACGTGCACGCGGTGGCATTGCCGATTTCCTGCTGTTCGACGACGAAGGCCACGAGATCGTCACCCGGGAGAACCGAGCCCGGCTGGCCACAGCGATGGTCGACTGGCTCACCGTTCACCTCGCCGTGCCGCAGGAGATGTCGTGACAATCGATCTCGAGCAACTCACGGCGTGGCGGCGCGATCTGCACGCGCACCCGGAGTTGTCCTTCGCCGAATACCGCACCACCCGGGTCGTCGCGGACCATCTGCGTGCGCTGGGGCTGGCACCCGTGCTCCTGCCGCGCGGTACCGGATTGTGGTGCGACGTCGGTCCGTCCATCGGCACGGCCATCGCCCTGCGCGCCGATCTGGATGCGTTGCCTCTCACCGAGGCCACCGGATTGCCCTACTCGTCGACTGTCGATGGTGTCGCGCATGCGTGCGGACACGACGCCCACACCGCGATGCTCATGGGCGCGGCTGCCGTCCTCGCAGCCGCTCCTCCCCCACGTAGGGTGAGACTGATCTTCCAACCCGGGGAGGAAACCACACCCGGGGGCGCGCTCGATGTCGTCGCCGCGGGCGCGCTCGAAGGGGTGTCCAAGATCTTTGCGCTGCACTGCGCTCCGCAATTGGAAGTGGGCAAGCTGGCCACGCGGGCGGGTCCGATCACCTCGTCGAACGCTTCGGTTACGGTGCTGTTGAGATCGGAGGGCGGCCATTCGGCACGTCCGTATCTGACCGGCGATCTGATCCACGCCGCCGCGGTTCTCGTCACCGGCCTGGCATCGGTGCTGGATCGGTGTCTCGACGCCCGGACCGCGACAGTGCTGACCTGGGGAAAGCTGGTCGCCGGGCAGGTGGGAAACGCGATCCCGGAGTCGGGTGAACTCGTCGGCACGCTGCGCAGCGCATCGCACCAGACGTGGGCGACGGTCGAGCCTGTCGTGCGGCGCGCGATCGCACATCTGCTGGCGCCGTACGACGTCGGACACGAGCTCGTTTTCGTGCAGGGCGTTCCCCCGGTGGTCAACGCCCCCGACTGCACCGCCGACCTGATTGCCGCGATCGAATCGGTGGTAGGGCTCGGCAATCTTGCCGAAGCTCAACAGTCCAGCGGAGGTGAAGATTTCGCGTGGTATCTGGAGAAGGTACCCGGAGCGATGGCCAGACTCGGAGTCTGGGACGGAGTCGGCGAACGGTGCGACCTGCACCAGCCCGAATTCACCCTCGACGAGCGGGCCCTCGAATACGGAATGCGTACCTTCGTCGCGCTGGCACACGGCACGTAGCGACACCGCGCTCGCGTTTGCACTGAATTCACGTTGGCACTGAATTCACGTTGGCACTGAATTCACGTTCGCACCGAATTCAGTCGACGAGCGCTGCAACCTCGTGGTCGGTGAGAGTGGTCTGCGGAACACGGCCGGCGTCCCGTGCCAGCACGATCGCCCGGTAGAGCGGCCGCTCACCGAGCTCGGCCCCACGGGCTTCGGCGCGCAACTGCTCGACAAGCACCGACGAGACCGCGGCAGCGGAGGCCAACTCGCTCGCGGCGAACGCATCGGCGAGCTTGCGCAGCGCCAGGATCTCGAGCTCGCGCCCACCGCCGTTCGCGTACAGCGCCAGCGGCACCGACACGAGGCTGTGATCGCCGTCGTTGACCCTCAAAACGACCTGCGACACCCGGGCAACCCGGACGAGCACCTCGACACCCGCCAGATGCTTCAGCTCTACCGTGCGATCGCGCAGCAACCCACCAGCGGTGAGCACCGTGCCGTCGAGCCGCAGATGCCGCCGACTCGCCGCGAACGCACCGAGCGCGGGCGGCACCGCAATGAGCGCACCCACGAACACTGCCGCCCACAGCGGCGCCACCAGCCACACCAGTACCCCGACAACGACGCCCACGGCGATCGCGATCAGCGCGATCCTGAGGACGCGGGGCAGAAGCAACTGGGTCGGAATCAGGTCGAGCGACACGGGTGGCGGACCACTCCGTCCGTCAGGCGCCGGCAACGACCTCACCCACGTGCGAGACGACGTCGGCGAGCGACACGGCATGCTGTTCACCGTTGCGCAGGTCCTTGACGACGATCTCACCGGCGTCGAGTTCCCGCTCGCCGAGCACCAGCGCGACAACGGCTCCCGATTTGTCGGCGGCCTTCATCGCGCCCTTGAGACCGCGGCCGCCGTACGCGAGGTCGACGCGGACACCCGCAGCGCGCAGTCGGTGCGCGATCGGCATGAGCGCCGCTTTCGCGGCGTCTCCCATCGGCACCCCGTACACCTCGCACCGGGCCGGGGTCGTCGCGGATTTTCCTTCGGCGGCGAGCGCCAGGATGGTGCGGTCCACGCCGAGACCGAAACCGATCCCGGACAACGGTTGCCCGCCGAGTTGCTCCATCAGCCCGTCGTAGCGACCGCCACCACCGATTCCGGACTGCGCGCCGAGTCCGTCGTGCACGAACTCGAACGTGGTCTTCGTGTAGTAGTCCAGTCCCCGCACCATCCGCGGATTGATCACGTACGGCACACCGAGCGCATCGAGATGACCGAGCACCTCGTCGAAATGCGCCTTGGCGGTATCGGACAGGTGATCGAGCATCAGCGGTGCATCGGCAGTCATCTCCCGGATCGCGGGACGTTTGTCGTCGAGCACGCGCAACGGATTGATCTCCGCGCGACGACGGGTCTCCTCGTCGAGCGACAGTCCGAACAAGAACTGCTGCAACCGCTCCCGATACTGCGGACGGCACGTCTCGTCCCCCAGTGAGGTGATCTCGAGACGGAACCCGTCGAGCCCGAGGCTCCGGAAACCCGCGTCGGCGATGGCGATGACCTCCGCATCGAGGGCGGGGTCGTCGATACCGATGGCCTCGACACCGACCTGCTGCAACTGCCGGTAACGACCGGCCTGCGGCCGCTCGTAGCGGAAGAACGGACCCGAGTACGACAACTTGACCGGAAGCTGTCCCCGGTCGAGGCCGTGCTCGATGACCGCCCGCATCACGCCGGCAGTGCCCTCGGGCCGCAGCGTCACCGACCGGCCACCGCGATCGGCAAACGTGTACATCTCCTTCGTGACGACGTCGGTGGACTCGCCGACGCCGCGCGCGAACAGGCCTGTGTCCTCGAAGATCGGCAGTTCGATGTGCCCGTACCCGGCCAGCCGCGCGGCGCGGGTCAACCCGTCGCGAACCGCCACGAACTCCGCGGACTGCGGGGGAACGTAGTCGGGCACACCCTTCGGTGCCGAAAACGAGGAGGGCTTACTCACTGTCGCTGCTTTCTTTCGTCGAACGGGGTCGTGTAGATGGGCGTTCGCGCCGGTCAGCGCGAGCCGGTCAGGCCTACCAGGAACGGGTTCGATGCCCGTTCCTGCCCGATGGTGCTGGCTCCGCCGTGGCCGGGAAGGATATTGGTGCCGTCGTCGAGCACGAGCAGCTTCTCGGCGATCGACGAGAGCAACTGCTCGTGGCTGCCGCCGGGAAGATCGGTGCGTCCCACCGAGCCCTGGAACAGGGTGTCGCCGGTCAGGGCCACCTGCACTTCGGCGCCGTCGCTCAGGGTCGCGCGGGTGCGCAGCACCACCGAACCGGGGGTGTGACCGGGTGTGTGGTCGACGATGAACTCGATACCGGCGTACTCGATCTCGTCACCGTCTGCCAGCTCGACGACGTCGTGCGGCTCGGTGAAGGTGTGGCCCTCGAGGAACGGTGCCAGGCTCGATCCCAGCCCCACTCCCGGATCGGCGAGCATGTGCCGGTCCCCGGGATGGATGTACGTGGGGATCTCGAAACGATCGGCGACGGCCTGCGCGGACCACATGTGATCGAGGTGCCCGTGGGTGAGGAGCACGGCACGAGGAGTGAGATCGGATCCGGTCAGGAATTCCACCAGCGGTTCGGTGGCATCCTGTCCTGGATCGACGACGACGCACTCCTTCGCGTTGTCCTGCGCGAGGATGTAACAGTTGGTCTGGAACATCCCGGCGGGGAATCCGGTCACGAGCACGGGCATCGCTCCTACGGTGTGGGCAGTCTCCGGGGGCATCGGAGGTCTCCTACAGACTAGGCGCAGCGCCCCGTCCGTTCGCTCTCAGGTTGGAGTGGCAAACTCGATCCGGCCTGAACCTGAGCTCAGTCGCAGCCGGGCTCACTCACAACCCACCGTTCACGGGAGGACAACTGCAGTGCCGAGCAACGCACAGCGGCGCAATGCCGCGAAACGCAAACTCGAGCGGCAGCTCGAACGCCGAGCGGAACGCGAACGTAAGCGCCGCCGGACGACGATCGCCCTGTCTGCTCTCGGGGTGATCGTGGTGGTGGGGGCCGGAGTTGCACTGTGGGCGGTGAACAGCGGCAACGACGACACCGCATCCGAGGCGTCCGGCGCGGAAACATCCGAGTCCGAAACGCCCGAGTACCCGGCCATTCCCGCCGGCCGATCCGAGCCCCTCCCCGAATCGGTGACCTGCTCGTACCCCGCCGACGGCCGTGAGCCCGCCAAACCGGTGGAGCCGCCGCGTACCGACGGCATCCTTACCACCGGTGAAGCCAACACCGACATCAGCGTCAGCATGGAGACCACCCAGGGCAACGTGGGCCTCGTCCTGCACAACGACGACGCCCCCTGCACGGTGAACAGCTTCCTGAGCCTGGCCTCGCAGGGATACTTCGACGACACCACCTGCCACCGGCTCACCACATCGCCGATGCTGCAGGTACTGCAGTGCGGCGACCCGACGGGCAGCGGTTCGGGCGGTCCCGGCTACCAGTTCGCCAACGAGTTCCCCACGGACCAGTACGCGCCCGAAGACCCCGCCGCGCAGGAACCGGCGACCTATCCGCGTGGCACCCTCGCGATGGCCAACGCCGGTCCGGACACGAACGGTAGCCAGTTCTTCCTGGTTTACGGCGATTCGGTGCTCCCGCCGCAGTACACGGTGTTCGGCACCATCGACGAGACGGGCTTGGAAACCCTCGACAAGATCGCCGCGGCGGGTGTTGCCGGCGGTGCCGGCGACGGCGCCCCGGCACTGGAAACGTCGCTGACGAGTGTGAGGATGGACTGATGACCCGCACTTTCCGCACCACCCTCGCCGCCGCCGCGGGACTCGCGCTGTTGCTGACCGGCTGCTCGACCGACTCGGCGGAGGACTCGACGTCGCCGACCGGGACGAGCGCCGCCGGCAGCGGGCAGTCCCCCGAGTACACCGGCATGTTGCCGGAACGCCCGTCCGACGGCGACCCGGTTTCCTGCACGTACACCCCGGACGGCGACTCGGCGCGCGAGGTGACGCCCCCGGCCGCGACGGACGTGCCGGCAGCAGGTATCGCCGAGGCGACGATGACCACCAGCGCGGGCCCGATCGGGTTGCTGCTGGATCGAGCCGCGGCACCGTGCACGGTGAACAGCTTCGTCTCCCTGGCCGAGCAGGGCTACTTCGACGGCACGCCGTGCCATCGGCTGGTGACCTCCCCCGGTCTGCAGGTGTTGCAGTGTGGCGATCCCACCGGCACCGGCACGGGTGGACCCGGTTACGGTTTCGACACCGAGTACCCGGAGAACGTCTACAAGACGGGCGACTCGCAGCTGCGGCAGCCGGTCGTATACCCACGGGGCACGATCGCGATGGCGAACACGGGGCAGCCCGGCAGCAACGGCAGTCAGTTCTTCCTCGTCTACGCCGATTCGCAGCTGCCTCCCACGTACACGGTGTTCGGCACGGTCGACGAGGCCGGACTGGCCGTGATCGAAGAGGTGGCAGCGGGCGGCGACGACGGGTCGATGGCGGCCGGTGGTGGAGCACCCAACACCCCCGTACAGATCGAATCGGTCACCGTCGCGTCCTGATCCGCTCCGACAAGCCACTCCGCCCGCCTCCGAGTCCGGTGGCGGGCGGAGTCGTCCGTCCCCGCCCGGAACAAAGTGCAGGTCACCGGTAGGGGCGAGCTCTGTCCAATGGTGACCCGATCGGCTACGCTCCTCAGGTTGTGACCCACCGTACGTCGGCCGACGCATCCCGGACCCGCGCCGCCATCTCGATCTGTCTCGCACTCGCGGCGTCCCTCGTCGTCGCCGGCTGCGCCACCGACGACGCCTCGACCACGACAACGGTATCGACCACGTCCCCCGGCCCGACCGCCCGCGCCGACGGACCTGCTTCCCTGTCGCACTACCCGGCCCTGCCACCACCGCCGGCGCCGACAGCAGGAACCATCCGGTGCACCTACACCCCCGTGGGCACCGCAACACCGCCGGGCGGCACACCGTCGTCGTCGACGTCCGCCTCCGGAACCGTCGACGTCACCCTGCAGACCTCGGTCGGTCCGATACCGCTGGTCCTCGACCGGGCGCTGGCCCCGTGTGCCGTCAACAACTTCGAGAACCTTGCGGCGAGCGGCTTCTACGACGACACCTCGTGCCACCGCCTGTTGATGGCGCCCGGCACGCAGCTGTACCAGTGTGGCGACCCGACCGGGACCGGCACCGGTGGGCCGGGGTACACTTTCGCCTCCGAATACCCCGTTCCGGCGTTCGCCGCGGACATGCAGGAAAGCTACCGCGGGCTCGTGGTCGTCTACCCGCGCGGTACCGTCGCGATGACCGGCCACGACAACAACAACGGCAGCCAGTTCTTCCTTCTTCTCGGAGATTCGGCGCTGCGCCCCGATTACACGGTGTTCGGTCGCATCGCCGACTCCGCACTACCGGCCCTCGACGCCGCCGCCGCGACCGGCGACGACGGCAGCAGCCCGCTCGGCGGTGGTGTTCCGAACACACCGCTGGTGATCACGGCAGTGCGATAACAACCACCGGCAACGTTCGCGGCTACGCCGCGGATGTCACACGGTAGACGTCGTACACACCTTCCACGTTGCGCACCACGTTGAGCACGTGCCCGAGATGCTTCGGATCGCCCATCTCGAACGTGAAGCGGCTCACTGCAACCCGATCACCGGTGGTGGTCACCGACGCTGACAGGATGTTGACCCTCTCGTCGGCGAGCGCCTTCGTCACGTCCGACAGCAGACGGTGCCGATCGAGTGCTTCGATCTGGATCGCGACCAGAAACACCGACGACGCCGACGGGGCCCATTCGACCTCGATGATGCGCTCGGACTGCTCCTTCAGCGAACCGGCGTTGGTGCAATCGGTGCGGTGTACGCTGACCGACCCGGTGCGCGTCACGAACCCCATGATCTCGTCGCCCGGCACCGGAGTGCAGCACTTGGCGAGCTTGGATACCGTGCCCGGTGCGCCCGGCACGAGGATGCCCGAGTCGCCGCTCTGGCGGGAACGGGTCGGGATCGTCGACGGGGTCGAGCGTTCGGCGAGTTCTTCTTCGACGCCACCGACGCCCCCGAGCATCGCCACGAGCCGCTGCACCACATGGTGCGCCGAGACATGGTGTTCGCCGACCGCGGTGTACAGCGCCGAGACATCCGCGTAGTGCAATTCCTTGGCGACCGCGACCATCAGGTCGGCGTTCATCAGCCGCTGCAACGGCAGACCGACGCGCCTGACCTCCTTGGCGATGCCGTCCTTACCGGCTTCGAGGGCTTCCTCGCGGCGTTCTTTCGCGAACCACTGCCGGATCTTCGCCTTCGCGCGCGGCGACACGACGAAGGCCTGCCAGTCCCGGCTCGGACCCGCATTCGGGTCCTTCGAGGTGAACACCTCGACGACCTCGCCATTCTCGAGCTTCCGCTCGAGGGCGACCAGCCGGCCGTTGACCCGGGAGCCGATGCAGCGATGACCGACCTCGGTGTGCACGGCGTACGCGAAGTCGACGGGTGTCGAACCCGACGGCAGCGTGATCACATCACCCTTCGGGGTGAAGACGAAAATTTCCTTGACCGCGAGGTCGTAACGCAGTGACTCGAGGAATTCTCCCGGGTCGGCGGCTTCGCGCTGCCAGTCGAGCAGCTGTCGCATCCACGCCATGTCGTCGAGTTCTCCGACGTCCCCGGAATGCCGGCCCTTGGTCTCCTTGTAGCGCCAGTGCGCGGCGATACCGAACTCGGCAGTCCGGTGCATGTCGCGCGTCCGGATCTGAACCTCGAGCGGCTTTCCTTCCGGGCCGATGACCGTGGTGTGCAGCGACTGGTACACGCCGTAGCGCGGCTGCGCGATGTAGTCCTTGAACCGGCCCGCCATCGGCTGCCACAGCGAGTGCACCACGCCGACCGCGGCGTAGCAGTCGCGGATCTCGTTGCACAGGATGCGTACACCGACAAGGTCGTGGATGTCGTCGAAGTCGCGTCCCTTGACGATCATCTTCTGATAGATCGACCAATAATGCTTCGGGCGGCCCTCGACGGTCGCGTCGATACGCGACGCGGCGAGCGTCTGGTTGATCTCGGCACGGACCTTGGCGAGGTAGGTGTCGCGGGACGGGGCACGCGTGGCGACCAGCCGCACGATCTCCTCGTACTTCTTGGGATGCAGGATCGCGAACGACAGATCCTCGAGTTCCCATTTGACCGTGGCCATGCCGAGCCGGTGCGCGAGCGGCGCGATGACCTCGAGGGTTTCGCGGGCCTTGCGGGCCTGCTTCTCCGGCGGCAGGAACCGCATGGTCCGCATGTTGTGCAGGCGATCGGCGACCTTGATCACCAGCACCCGCGGGTCGCGCGCCATCGCAATGATCATCTTGCGGATCGTCTCGGCCTCGGCAGCCGTGCCGAGCACCACCTTGTCGAGTTTGGTGACCCCGTCGACGAGGTGAGCGACTTCGTCGCCGAATTCGGCGGTCAGCTGCTCGAGGCTGTACCCGGTGTCCTCGACCGTGTCGTGCAGCAACGCCGCGACCAGCGTGGTCGTGTCCATGCCGAGCTCGGCCAGGATGGTCGCGACCGCGAGCGGATGGGTGATATACGGATCGCCGGACTTGCGTTTCTGCGACGCGTGCCGTTCCTCGGCAACGTCGTACGCGCGCTGCAACTGCGACAGATCCGCTTTCGGATACAGCTCCCGGTGGATGGTGACGAGTGGCTCGAGAACCGGCTTGAGGGTCGTGCCGCGCTGACCGGTGATCCGGCGCGCCAAGCGAGCCCGTACCCGCCTCGATGCCGAGGACGATGCCGGCGTCGGGGCCGGACCGGAGCTCTGGGACCGATCAACATTCTGGGTCATGCCCACACCTCCCGCCGCCGCTGTGCACGCGGACAGTTGTGTCGCGCCACATCACCTGGACCGGAACAACCGGCGCCTGGGCCAACTCTAGTCCTCAGATCTGCACGATCGCCGTCAGCGGGTGCTTTTCCAGCCGGGCTCGTCCACCCAGAGCCTCGATCTCGGTGACCACGGCTACCGCCACCACCTCCGCACCGGCCTGCTCGAGCAATTGCACGGTCGCAGCCAGGGTGCCGCCGGTGGCCAGCACATCGTCGACAACGAGTACGCGACGTCCTCGCAACGTCTCCGAGTCGGCGGGAATCTCGATGGCAGCGGTTCCGTACTCGAGCGCGTACTCGACGGTCTGCACCGGCGGAGGCAACTTGCCGGCCTTGCGCACCGCGAGCACACCGACGCCCAGATTCCGGGCCAGTCCCCCGCCGAGCAGGAATCCGCGGGCATCGACGCCCGCTACGAGTTCGGCGTCCGGTGCCGCCGCCGCCAAAGCCGCGACCACCGCCGCGAACGTCGGACCGTCCGCGAAGACCGGCGTCAGGTCGGCGAAACGAACGCCGGCGGAAGGAAAGTCGTCGACCCACCGGGTCTTCGCGGAGACCGCGGCTGCGGCGCGTCGGAGGAGGGCATCGTCGACGATTCGATGTGCGTTCACCCGCCCAGTATCCAACGGTCCATATTCCAGCCCGCACCTGCGGTGGTGGGATTGACGACCGCCGCGCGCATTCCCGGCGCAAATCCGACCGTGCGGGGCTGCGCAAACAACGGCACCGTCGGCATGTCGGACCACAGAATTGCTTCGCCCTCGGCCGCCAACCCGGCGATCGTCGCGCTGTCGCCGGTGATGAGCAGCGCATCGAGAATCTCGTCGATCCTGCCGTTGGTGTAGCCGCCGATGTTGCTGCCCGCAGCGGAGTTCAGCGCCTCACGAGCACGCTGCATATCGGCGGATCCCCCGGCGCCCGCGACCGCAGCGGTGCCCGCGAGAACCGCGTCGACGTCGCCGGCGGACAGCTGGGACGGCACGAATGTCTCCGACCCGGCGTCGACGACCTCGATGCCGGCGTCCCGACAGGACTGCGCAATCAGTTCCACGGTCCGGGACCGCCGTTCGTCGGGACCGAGATAGCCGATGCGCACCTCCATCCGATCCTGATTCGAGGCTTCACGTTCACCGCGTGCGGCCTCGACATCCGCCTTTGCGTATCGAGAGGCCGTGCCGACCACACCCGGATACAGCGGCGAGTCGGGCGCCAGCAGCCGCGATGCGACCGGACCCGACACGCCGTCCTCGTCGCCGGCGGCGCCCAGTTCGTCGAACAGCTGCATGCGAGGCACGCACAGCGCGAAGGCACGGCGGGCTTCCGCAGCCTCGAACACACCGCTCGTAGCAAGGACGAGCTGTTCGAGATTGCGGGACACCACCGTGCGCGAGTCGACGGCCTCGCCGAGGTTCAGAGCTTGCCGCAGCGCACCTTCGCCCGAGTCCACGACCTGAATCCGGCCGTCCTCCGCTGCGGCTGCGGCGTCGGTTCCCCGTGGCCACACTACGATCCGATCGGTCGCCGGACGGTTACCCCACCAGCGCTCGTTCGCGACGAGCACGAGACCCTCGTCGGCCGTGTACGACTCGACACGGTACGGCCCCGCGGACGGGAACAGCGTCAGGTCGAGATCGCCGGGGGTCAAGGTCCAGCCGGTGTTCCAGAAGTCGGCGATCCGGCGCACCGCATCGAGATCTCCGCCGTTGACGGCTCCGACCAGATCGGGTACCCCGGCCACGCGCGCGGCGACATGCGCGGGTAGCAGTTCGGTGGCACCGAACAGCGACTTCCAGTCGGTGTCGCCGCGGCCCTGCCGGAACACCACGGTGGCGTCCTTGGAACCGGCTTGGCAATCGATGCGCTCGATGTCGGCGTAACCACCTCGACGGGCGGAGTCGAACACGTTGAGCTGCGCACCCGATTCGTCGGGCGCAGTGAATTTGCCGCTCGCGGCCGCCCAGGTGAGCACCAGATCGTCGCACGACATGGGTACGCCGTCGGAGTACACCGAATTCGGCGACAAGCGGTACTGCACCGTCAGCTGCTCGCCCGGCATCGCGGTGGCGGTGCCGATGTCCGTGTCGGCAACCACGCGGCCCGAGGGACCGACGTAGCCGAACCCCGGAAGCACCCGGCCGAGCGCCTGCGGTGCACCCGACGCCGCACCGTCGACCGTGTTGGCGTTGTAGCTGGTCACCGTGTTGTCGATCGCGTAACCGATCGATGGCAACGGTTCGTCTTCGGTGCTGCAGGCCACGGTGGTCACGGCCAGTACGACGGCGGCCGCGCCGGCCGTGGCGATCCGCCACGGCCATCGGCTACGGGACGAGGACTGTGTTCGCTGGATCGGATCGGTCACCGGCATGTCAGGACCTTCTCTTGGCGCGCTTTCCGGTCGGACGAGCTCCTGGCGCGGGTGGACGCGAGACCCCGGTGGAGCCGCCGGGCACCGGCCGACGCGGGCCGGTGACCGAGGTCTTCACCATGTCGGGGCCTGTCGGCTCGGTGGCGGCGTGGCCGTTGCCGGCGCGCGCAGCGGCTTCTTCGCGTTTGGCCAACACCTTACGAGTATGCTTCGCGATCGGTCCGCGCCATTCCTTCAGGGTCACCAGCAGCGGGGATGCAAAGAAGATCGACGAGTACGCGCCGACGACGATGCCGACCAGCTGCACGAGCGCAAGATCCTTGAGAGTGCCGACACCGAGCAGCCACACCGCGATGACCATCAGGGCGATCACCGGCAACACCGAAATGATGGTGGTGTTGATCGAACGCATCAGGGTCTGATTGACAGCCAGATTCGTCTGTTCGGCATAGGTGCGGCGATGCAGATGCAGAATGCCCCGGGTGTTCTCCTCGACCTTGTCGAATACGACCACCGAATCGTAGAGCGAAAAGCCGAGAATCGTGAGCAGGCCGATGACGGTCGCCGGGGTGACCTCGAATCCGACGATCGAGTAGATGCCCGCCGTGACGATCATGTCGAAGAACAGCGCGGCGATCGCAGCGATCGCCATGTCGCGTTCGTATCTGACCGCGATGTAGACACTGACCAGCACCAGGAACACCACCAGCGCGATGAGTGCCTTCTGGGTGATCTGTCCACCCCACGTCTCGCTGACATCGGCGACGCTGATCGAGTTGCGCGACGGCTCACCGTCGGTCCCGACAGGCTGGAACTCCTCGAACAGAGCCGACTGCAGTTCGTCGACCTGTGCCCGGTCGAGGGCTTCGGAGCGGATCTGCACGGTCGCGCCGGACCCGGCACCGACCGTCTGCACCGCCTCGGGTTCGGAACCGATCGTGTCGCTGTAGACGGTCTCGACGTCCTCGACGCTCACCCCCGCCACCGCCGGCATCTGAATGCGGGTACCGCCCTCGAAGTCGATACCCCAGGTGAAGCCGCGCACGAGCATGCCGAGCAGCGCGACGAGCACGATCACGGCGGTGAGGATGTAGTAGCGCTTGCGCTGTCCGATGATCTCGAACGCTCCGGTGCCTGTGTACAGGCCCGAGAACTTACCGTGATGGGAAGCGGCCGGTGCCGCTGTCGTCGTGTCGGTCATCGTCACGCCTCCTTCGCCGCGGCCGCTGCGAGCTGACGCTCACGCGCCACCTCTTGAATGGCACCCAGGCCGTTGACGCTCGGCTTGGACCAGAACTTCGACTTCGATGCCAGATGCACCAGTGGCCAGGTAACGAGGAAGACGACCACCACATCCAGAATCGTGGTCAGACCCAGCGTGAACGCGAAGCCGCGTACCTGGCCGACGGCCAGCACGTAGAGCACCGCCGCAGCGATGAAACTGACGGCGTTGCCCGACAGGATCGTGCGCCGGGCACGGGCCCAACCCCGCGGTACCGCGGAGCGGAAGCTGCGACCCTCGCGGATCTCGTCCTTGATGCGTTCGAAGAACACCACGAACGAGTCGGCGGTCATACCGATACCGATGATCAGACCGGCGATCCCGGCGAGGTCGAGGGTGAAACCGATATAGCGGCCGAGCAGCACCATCACCGCGTAGACGGCCAGACCGGACAGCACGAGCGACAGCGCCGTCAGGATGCCGAGGAGCCGGTAGTAGGCCAGGCAGAAGATCAGTACGAGCAGCAGACCCACCGCACCCGCGATCAAACCGGCCTCGAGGGAGGCGAAGCCCAATGTCGCGGACACCGTCTCGGCTTCGGACGCGACGAACGACAGCGGGAGCGACCCGTACTTGAGGGTGTTCGCGAGTTCCGTCGCCTGCGTGTTGGTGAAGTTGCCGGTGATCGAGGTCGCGCTGCCCGCGGGGGTGGCGCCCTGGATCACCGGAGCACTGACCACCTTCGAGTCGAGGGTGAACGCCGCCTGCTTACCGATGTTCGCAGCAGTGAACTGCGCCCATGTGGTGCTGCCCTCGTTGTCGAACGTCAGGCTGACCTCGTATCGCGACTGCTGCGAGTTGAAACCGGACGTGGCGTCCTCGATCTGCTGACCGTCGATGATGCTCGGACCCAACAGGTAGACCGAGGTGCTGTCTGTGGAGCAGGCCACCAGCGGCAGTGCCGGGTCATCGTTACCGGCGAGCGGATCGGCCGCGGAGCAGTCGAGCGACAGCGCAGCCTCCTGCTGCACAGCCGGGTCGGTGCTCTGCCGCATCGCCTTGGCGGCCGCGATGTCCGCAGCAGCCTGCGCCTGCGGACTGCCCGGAACAGGGGTCTCGGTCTCGGATGCGCCGTCCGGTGGTGTGGCGGGCGCAGGCTCGGTGGTCGAGGGCGTCTCCGTCGGAGCGGGCGGCTCGGCCGGATCCTGGGCGGGGAACGGACGGCCCTGCGGTTCGGGTACGTCGGGCGCGGGTGCCTCGCCGGCAGGCGCAGGTGCGCCCGGGGCGGGCTCGGCAGGGGCTTGCTCGGCCGGCGGCTGCGCGCCACTGTTCGAGCTCGCGATCGGACCCCCGATCACCGGCCGGATGTACAGACGCGCGGTCTGACCGAGGGTCTTCGCCTGCGCACTGTCGTCACCGGGCACCGTGATCACCAGGTTGTCGCCGTCGATGACGACCTCGGAACCCGACACACCGAGACCGTTGACCCTGGTCTCGATGATCTGCTGGGCCTGGCGCAGGCTGTCCTCGCTGGGGCTGCTGCCGTCGGGTGTGCGCGCGGTCAGCGTGACGCGCGTGCCTCCCTGCAGATCGATGCCGAGTTTCGGGGTCGGCGACTTGTCCCCGGTGAAGAAGACCAGCGCATACAACGCAACTACGATCGCCCCGAACAGGGCAAGCGAGCGCGCTGGATGCACCGATCCGTTGGAAGGTGCCACGATCTGTCAGTCTCCTCGATACGAGTGAGTGGGTCGGTGATAGCAGCCGTTCAGGGTATGCCACGGCACCGTGTAGACGCCGTCGCGCCGAGCGGAGGGCCGACCGCGCCGGCCTCTGCGAAACGGCGCGGAACGGACGCTACGCGTCGGTGCCGAACGGACGCTACGCGTCAGTGCTCGGTCGGGCGGTCACCGGGCGCGTCGTCGTCCTTGCCCAGAGAGATCGAACCGGAGTTGTCGTCCGTGTCGGTGTGGGAGCCCTCGATCCGCTCACGCACGACGACACGCGACCATACGGTCACGACACCCGGAGCGATCTCGAGGTCGACGGTGTCGTCGGCGAGAGCAACCACGGTCGCATGCAGACCGGCAGTGGTCATGACGCGATCACCCACCCGCAGCGAATCCTGCAGCTGCGACACCTTCTGCATCTCCTTCTTCTGCCGCCGCACTCCCAGGAACGTCGGGACGAGCAAGGCGAGAATCAGGAGCGGGAAGAGCAGTTCCATCGTTGAAGTCAGTCCTCGGTGTTGTGACCAGTGTGTCGTCGCGGCGAGCGAACCGACACGACGTCGCGATCGGCCTCCGCGGGCCGATGCAGTAAACCAGTGTGCCATCACCCGGGCGCAGGCCGTACGACCACTGCTGTCGCGGCGGCGAGCAGAGATCGGAGACGGGGACCGGGACGGCGCTAATCGTCGAACATGTCGAGCTGGGGTTCTCGCGCGCGCACTTCGATTCCCCCGGTTGCCGCGTCCGGAGGCGGGGTCAGACCCAACTGCAGCCAGGCGGCCTGCGTGGCGACCCGGCCGCGCGGCGTGCGCGCCACCATCCCCGCGCGCACGAGGAACGGCTCGCACACCTCTTCCACCGTGGCGGGCTCCTCCCCCACCGCCACGGCAAGGGTCGACACGCCCACCGGACCACCGCCGAAGCTGCGCACCAACGCGCCGAGCACGGCCCGGTCGAGGCGATCCAAACCGACCGGATCCACGTCGTACACCTCGAGCGCCGACCTGGCGATCGCGAGGGTGACCACCCCGTCGGCGCGCACCTCGGCATAGTCGCGCACCCGACGTAGCAGGCGGTTCGCGATGCGCGGCGTGCCGCGGGAACGCCCGGCGATCTCGGCACTCGCGTCGTCTCGGAGGTCGATTCCGAGAATCCGCGCCGACCGTGCCAGGATCTGCTGCAATTCGGCCGGTTCGTAGAAGTCCATGTGCGCGGTGAATCCGAACCGATCGCGCAGCGGGCCGGTCAGCGCGCCCGATCGTGTTGTCGCGCCGACCAGCGTGAAGGGAGCGACCTCCAACGGGATGGACGTGGCACCAGGGCCTTTGCCCACCACGACGTCCACACGGAAGTCCTCCATCGCGAGGTACAGCATCTCTTCGGCAGGCCGGGCGATCCGGTGGATCTCGTCGATGAACAGCACATCACCTTCGGAGAGGTTCGACAGCATCGCGGCAAGGTCGCCTGCCCGCTCCAGAGCGGGCCCCGAGGTCAGTCGCAGGGCTGTGCCGAGTTCGCCGGCGATGATCATGGCCATCGATGTCTTACCCAAACCGGGAGGGCCGGACAGCAGGATGTGGTCCGGAGTACCACCTCGGAGCTTCGCGCCCCGCAGTACCAACTGCAGCTGCTCACGCACCCGCGGCTGCCCGATGAAGTCGTCGAGACTCTTCGGCCGCAGGCTCGTCTCGATGTCGCCGTCCGACGGGAGCTGCCCGGGATCCACCGGAGACTCCTCGTACCCGGTTCCACCTGCTCCGGAGCGGTCGAATTCCCGGTATTCGTCGGTCATCGCGACCCACCGAGGAGCTTCAGCGCTGCGCGCAACGCAGTGGCGACCTCTGCCTGCGAATCTTCGGCGAGGACACGGTCGGTGGCAGGTTCCGCCTGCTTCGCAGTGAATCCGAGGCCGACGAGCGCTTCGACCACCTGGTCGCGAACCGCCGAGCCGGAGAACGGGACCGGTGCGGAGTCTGTTCCGCCTCCGAATACGGCGACCTTGTCGCGCAGCTCGACGATCATGCGTTCCGCTCCGCGCTTGCCGATGCCGGGCACCCGGGTCAGGGCGGACGTGTTTCCATCGGCGAGGGCCGCGCGCAACGCGTCGGGTTCGAGGACCGCCAGCGTGGCCATAGCGAGCCTGGGACCGACGCCCGAGACGGTCTGCAAGACCCCGAACAGCTCCCGCGCCTCGGTGTTCGGAAAGCCGTACAGGGTCATCGAATCCTCGCGCACGATCATCGCGGTGACGAGGCGGGCCTCGTCGCCGCGCCGCAACGTGCCGATGGTGGCGGGGGTTGCGTTGACCCGGTAGCCGATGCCGCCCGCCTCGATCACCACATGGTCGAGGGCAATGTCGAGCACCTCACCGCGAACCGACGCGATCACCGCGCACCTGCTTTCCGTTCGGCGGCCTGCTGTCGCAGCCGCTCCTCGTATCGTCGTTTCTGCGTGGCTGCCGCGGCTTCCGCCGCCGCGAGGCGCGCCAGCATCGGTGCTCGCCACGAATGCAGCGTCGAGTTTCAGGATGCGGGTGATCATTGCCGTCACCTGCTTCTTGTCGGCGCTTCCGTTGCCCGTGACGGCCGCTTTCACCTCACTGGGGGTATGGAACATCACCGGGATCGACCGGCGGGCCGCAGCCAGCGCCACCACACCGCCGGCCTGCGCGGTGCCCATCGCGGTGCGCACGTTGTTCTGCGAGAACACCCGCTCGATGGCGACGACGTCGGGGCGATACCGGTCCATCCACTCCTCGACCGATTCGGAGATGCGAAGCAGCCGATGCGCGAGATCGAGATCGGCGGGGGTCCGGATCACGCCGACCGCCACCGGCAGGACGTCCCGACCGCGCCCCGTATCGACCATGCCGAGACCACAGCGGGTCAGACCGGGGTCGACACCCATCACGCGCACCCGATCACCTCTCGTCGCTACGAACGCTTGTTCGATACAATAGCGGCCGGGGGCGCGCATCGGGAGTTCCGACACGCACCCCCGGCCACCGGGTCGTGCGATCAGGCGTCGAGTTCGGCGAGAACGTCGTCGGACACGTCGACATTGGTGTAGACGTTCTGCACGTCGTCGCAGTCCTCGAGCGCATCGATCAGCTTGAAGACCTTGCGGGCACCTTCGGCATCGACGGGAACCTCCACCGAGGCCCGGAAGTCCGGATCCGCGGAGTCGTAATCGATCCCCGCATCGACCAGCGCGGTGCGCACCGCAATGAGGTCCGAGGCCTCGGACACGACCTCGAAGCTGTCGCCGAGGTCGTCGATCTCCTCGGCGCCCGCCTCGAGTACGACCTCGAGGATCTCGTCCTCCGTCCGGCCGTTCTTCTCGAGCACCACGACGCCCTTGCGGGTGAACAGGTACGCCACCGAACCCGGATCGGCCATGTTGCCGCCGTTGCGGGTCATCGCGGTCCGGACCTCGCCCGCGGCGCGGTTGCGGTTGTCGGTGAGGCACTCGATCAGCAGGGCGACACCGTTGGGGCCGTAGCCCTCGTACATGATCGTCTGCCAGTCGGCGCCGCCGGCTTCCTCGCCGCCACCGCGTTTGCGCGCGCGTTCGATGTTGTCGTTCGGAACCGAGCTCTTCTTCGCCTTCTGGATGGCGTCGTAGAGGGTCGGGTTACCTGCCGGGTCGCCACCACCGGTCCGGGCTGCCACCTCGATGTTCTTGATGAGTTTCGCGAACATTTTGCCGCGCTTGGCGTCGATGACCGCCTTCTTGTGCTTGGTGGTGGCCCATTTGGAGTGGCCGCTCATTCGCTTCGAGCCCCTTCCGGCGAGGTGAAGTCGGCATGCACCGACTGGTCGGAGCGTCGATTCTACCTTCCGAGCTGGATATGCGATCGAACAGCGTCGACGAACAGGCGATGTACCCGCAGATCACCGGTGACCTCGGGGTGAAAGGACGTCGCCAGGACATTGCCCTGACGCACCGCGACGATGCGCCCGGCCGCCGGACCCTCCGGAACGGTGGCCAGCACTTCGACTGCCGTCCCGGCCTTCTCGACCCACGGCGCGCGGATGAACACCGCCCGCACCGGCCCGTCGTCGATGCCCGTCATATCGAGATCCGTCTCGAACGAATCGACCTGTCTGCCGAAGGCGTTGCGGCGCACCGTGATGTCGAGGGCATCGAGGTGTTCGGCGTCGCCGCGGGTGTCGAGGACCTCGGTCGCAAGCAGGATCATTCCGGCGCACGAGCCGTAGGCCGGCAGACCCGCCTTCAGCCGGGCGCGCAACGGCTCGAGCAGGTCGAACACCCGTAGCAAGCGGCTCATGGTGGTCGATTCGCCACCCGGAATCACGATCCCGTCGACGGCGTCGAGTTCGTGGTCGCGCCGAAGCGCGATGGTGCGGGCGCCCGCTGCCTCGAGTGCGGCGCGGTGCTCGCGGACATCGCCCTGCAGCGCGAGCACGCCGATGGTGGGCATTGCGGTCACTGGTGACTCCCGTCGTCGATCGGCCGGGACACTCCGGCTGTCCGCCTCAGGTACGGCTGAGGCCTTCCTGCACCACCGCAGCGACGAATCGGCCGCTGCTGTCGAAGATCCTGCCCTGGGTCAGTGCCCGTCCGAAGCCGGCGGACGGTGAGGTCTGGTCGTAGAGCAGCCACTCGTCGGCGCGGAAAGGGCGCAGGAACCACATGGCGTGGTCGAGGGAGGCACCCTGGATCTTCTCGTCCCTGTGGATGACCATGGACGACCCGAGCAGGGTCATGTCGCTCATGTACGCCAGGGTGCACACGTGCAGCACCGGATCGTCCGGTAGCCGCAGCCGCGACCGGAACCACAATTGCTGCTGCGAAGCAGATCCGGGCCGACGCGCGATGCGATCCTGCGGAACGAAACGGAATTCCCATTCCGACCACTCCTTGCGCGCCCACGCGTACTCGGGTTCGTCCAGCTCGACCGCATCGGCCAGGTCGTCGGGCATCGGCACCGTCGGCATCGTGTCCTGGTGTTCGATGCCGTGATCTTCGACGTGGAACGACGCCGACATCGTGAAGATCGCCTTGCCGTTCTGGATCGCGGTCACCCGCCGTGTGCCGAAGGAGCGGCCGTCCCGGATCCGCTCCACCTGATACACGATGCTCTTGTCCGGGTTTCCCGGTCGCAGGAAATAACCGTGCAACGAATGCACCCCGAACGCCGGCTCCACGGTCCGCACCGCCGAGACGAGCGCCTGGCCCGCCACCTGACCACCGAACGTGCGCTGCAGCAGTGTCTCCGTTGCAGTGCCGCGGAAGATATCGTTCTCGATCTGCTCGAGCGCCAGGATGTCTTCGATCTTCGCCATGAGGGCCCTTTCCGTGCTCCGTCCGGATGAAGGCTAACGGGCACGGCGGCTCCGCCGCGCATCGTCCGCCCGAACGGGCCCACGGATCAGGTCACGACAGGAGCGACGGGTTCACCACCCGCGTTCGGCAAGCCGATGCGGCTGCGGGATCTCGTCGACGTTGATGCCCACCATGGCTTCACCGAGACCGCGCGACACCTTCGCGAGGACGTCCGGGTCGTCGTAGAACGTGGTGGCCTTGACGATCGCGGCCGCGCGCTGCTCCGGATTGCCGGATTTGAAGATGCCCGACCCGACGAAAACGCCCTCCGCGCCGAGCTGCATCATCATCGCGGCGTCGGCGGGGGTGGCGATGCCACCGGCGGTGAACAGGGTCACCGGAAGCTTGCCTGCCTTCGCGACCTCGACGACGAGATCGTAGGGCGCCTGCAGTTCCTTGGCCGCGACGTACAGTTCGTCCTCGGGAAGCGATGTCAGCCGGCGGATCTCCTGCCGGATCTTGCGCATGTGCGTGGTCGCGTTGGAGACATCGCCCGTGCCGGCCTCACCCTTCGAGCGGATCATCGCCGCGCCTTCGTTGATGCGCCGCAACGCTTCACCGAGGTTGGTGGCACCGCACACGAACGGCACCGTGAAGGCGAACTTGTCGATGTGGTTGGCATAGTCGGCAGGAGTGAGGACCTCCGACTCGTCGATGTAGTCCACGCCGAGTGACTGCAGGATCTGCGCCTCGACGAAATGACCGATGCGCGCCTTGGCCATGACGGGAACGGACACGGCTTCGATGATCCGGTCGATCATGTCGGGGTCGCTCATACGCGACACCCCGCCCTGGGCGCGGATGTCGGCGGGCACACGCTCGAGCGCCATCACGGCCACGGCACCCGCGTCCTCGGCGATCTTGGCCTGTTCGGCGTTGACCACGTCCATGATCACGCCACCTTTGAGCATCTCCGCCATGCCGCGCTTGACGCGTGCGGTACCGGTGCTGGATGTGACTTCTGGGGTGCTCACGGCAAGGACTCCTGACAAAAGTGTCGACATGGAACGGCGCGGACCGATGCGGCTGCGCGCTGCGGCGAGTCTATGGTCGCCGGACCCGCCGGTCCCATAGCCAGTCGCGCACCTCTGGCCTTGCCTGCCGTGCGGACGGGTCAGGTGGTGACGACCACCCCGACGTCGTCCGCGTCCGGACAGAGCGCGAGCACGTCCCGGAATCCTCGGGCAAGTGATTCGGCCAGAAGATCGATATCGGGGACCGACTCGGCGTCGACGTTGATCCCGATACAGCACCGGGACATGAAGGAGATCAGGGTGACATTGAAGGCCGAGCCCAAGGTGGGACCGAACGCGTAATATCCCAGGACTTCCGATCCGGCGATGAACAACGGTATCGGCGACCCCACGACATCCGAGGCGAGGAAGTCGACGTGTTTGAACATGCTGCCCAAGACGGCCGACGGCAGCATGTTGAGTGCACCGGCGATGGTGGGTGTGATCGCGGCCGCGGGCTCGTGGCGCCACGTATCGACCGTGCCATGGATGCTGCGCACGAGTTCGGCGGGATCGCTGATATCGGCGGGAAGTTCGAACCGGGCGAGTGTGACCCGATTGCCGCCGAGCGGATCCCCCTCGGTACGGAGACTGATGGGCATCGTCACGCGCAGCCGGGCGACGTCGACGTCGTGAAGACGGTGGTACCGGGCCGTACCGAGCAGGATCGAAGCGAGAAAGGCGTCGTTGATCGATCCGCCGCCGGCGGACGCGGCGTGGCCGAGAGCCTTGATGGGGACGTCCAGAACCGCGAGGCGACGTCTGGTGCTCCGCTTGGTCATCACCGGCGAGTTGGTGGTGACGACCGGACGCGTGAATCTGATCGTCGATCCGAGAGTGGACACTGCGCTGCGCAGTGCCGCAAGCGGGTTCAGCACCAGCTGCGGGGTTCGCCGAACCAGCGTCGTTGCGGCCTGCCACGTGAGCCGGCCCGCGGTTTCCTGATACCAGGCGAGACCACCGATCGGAGAGGTGCTCTCGGAATCGGTCGACGCGGGTGCGGCAGGAGGATCGTCCCGGACAGTGCCTTCCCGGCTGAAATCGACGATCTCGTTGACGATCTGCATGCCGCCGATACCGTCGGTCAGGGCGTGATGCACCTTCATGACGATCGCGGCCTGTCCCGAGTCGAGTCCGCTGAGCACCGTGAATTCCCACAGCGGGCGCTCCTTGTCGAACGCTGCCATCGCGGCAGTCCGGGCGAAGTCGAGGACGTCACTCCAGCCGCCACCCTCGGGCACCGCCAATCGGCGCAGATGCCAACTGAGATCGAACTCCGGGTCGTTCACCCATCGGGGTGGAGCCGGACCTACCGCGTCCGTGACGACCCGTTGGCGGAAGATCGGAACCCTTCGGGTCCCTCGATCCATCATGTCGACGAACCGCTGCCAGTCGGGACTCCGGTCGAGGAGCGCCACCGCGACGATCGTCGAGCGCAGAATCGGGTCCTCTTCCATGCGCCACGACATGTGGTCGGCCTGCGTCATGTACCGCGGGCGTGTCGTGCTCACCGTGATCACCTCGTGTCGGGGGGCGGGGGAACTGGGGACGGACGACCGGCGGCCGGAACCCGCATCGAATATATCGCTGCCTTATGAGTATTCGGGCAGTTCGGACAGTCTCCCAGTGCCGAAGTGCTCATTTCCCAGGTCCGGTCGGCGCGGAGCCGCCACGAGCCTGGCCCGTTCTCGTCCCCCCGACCACCTGTCCGACGTAGTCTGTGCCCACCTTGGGAGCCGTTCGGAGAGCAGGCGGACATGCAGAAGCACAACGTCCGGACCGATCACGTGATCCGGCCGCTGATCGATCTGCGTCACCACAGTGCCGTCGTTTTCGATCTCGACACCGTGGTCGACACGACACCCACACGGGACAGCGTGCAGCCCATCGAATCGACCGTTGCGCTGGCGCGCCGGTTACGTCACGACGGCGCCGAAACCGTCGTGTTCTCGGCGAGCGGAGATACGGCGGACGTACTGGAGGCGGCCGGAATCGCCGATGTGTTCCCTGTTCGGGTCGACGAGGTCGCGCCGCTGCACACGACGAACCTGCTCGGTGTGCATCCCCCGGACGCCGTGCTCGTCACCGCGGACAGGCAGGCCGCGGCACAGGGACGCCGAGAGGGATTCGCGCTGGTGATCGCGGTCGCACGGAACGACTGCAGCGACGGACTGCACCACCCGGACGCGGACGTCGTGGTGCGCGACCCGTCCGACATCGAACTCCGCGCGGACGATCGCCGGCTGTCCGCTGTTCCCGACGCCATCACCGCTCGCAACGATCTCAATGTGCTTCTGCGCGTGCGCCGTCCCACGGTCGTCCTCAGCTTCGACGGCACGCTGTCGGAGCCGGTCCCCGACCCCGCCGACGCAGCGCTCGTCGACGGCGCAGCAGGAGCACTGTCCCGTCTGGCGGCCGAAGTCCCCGTCGCCGTGATCAGCCGGCGAGAGCTCAGCGACCTTCGCGCACGGGTCGGCATACCCGAGATCTGGTATGCGGGCAGCGAAGGGCTGGAACTTGCGGGCCCCGACGGCCGGCAGTACGAGAATCCCGTCGCCCGTACCGCGGCCCTCGCGCTCGACCGGGTGACCCCGGCTCTGCGCACGCGTCTGCAACGCGTCCCGGGAGTGTCGATCGAACGCAAGCCGTTCGCGGTGGTCGTCCACTGCCCGCAGGCGGCAGCGGAGTGCATCGACGAGATCGGCGCAGCAGTGTCCGAGATCTCCGGCCAGGAGCAATCACTCCGGGTCGTCGGGGGCCCCGAGATGATCGAACTGCGGCCCGACCTCGACTGGGACCGGGGCCGGGCGCTGCATTGGATCCTCGAGTGCATCATCGGTTCGGAGACTCTGCTTCCGATATACGTCGGCGACGCTCTCGTCGACGAGGACGGTTTCGACGCCGTTTCGGACAGCGGAACGGGGATCGTCGTCCGGAACGACATGGAGGGAGACCGGCGGTCCGCGGCCCAGTTCGCGGTGGACGGGCCGGCGCAGGTGTGCCGCCTGCTCGAGCGACTTGCAGACCTGCTCGACCGAGATCCCGTGAGCGCAACCCGCGCCGGTGGATGGGTTCTCTTCTTCGACGGCTACGACCCCGCAACCGAGAAACTTCGCGAGGCGCTGTGCACCGTAGGGAACGGTTTCTTCGCCACCCGGGGATGCGCACCCGAATCTCGTGCCGGCCGGGTGCACTACCCCGGGACCTACATCGCCGGGATCTACAACCGTCTGGTCGACGAACGCTCCGGCATGACAGTTACCAACGAGAGTCTGGTGAACGCGCCGAACTGGCTGCCGACAACCTTCCGCATCGACGGTGGAGCGTGGTTCGACGTCGATTCCGTCGACTTACTGGAGTACCGTCAGTACCTGAACCTCCGCCGCGCAGTTCTCACGCGACGCATCCGGTTCCGCGACGATTCGGGACGAACAACGACCATCGTCCAGCGACGTTTCGCCGCTATGCATCTCCCTCACATCTGTGCGCTCCAGACGACAATCGTGGCCGAAGATTGGTCCGGCACAATCGAATTCCGGTCCACACTGGACGGTTCGGTAGAAAATACCCTCGTCGACAGGTACCGCGAACTCTCCGCCGACCACCTGGATCGCGTACACGCCGCGGAATTGTCGCCCGACTCGGTGGTGCTGACAGTGCAGACGAACCAATCGCGGATTCCGGTGGCGATGGCGGCGCAGACCACTGCATGGTCCGACGGCGAACGCCGCGACACCCGGTACCGGCTGTACGACGACGGCGAAAGCATCGGCCATGAAATAACTTTCGACCTGGAGAGAGCCGACTCCGCTGTGGTGGAGAAGGTCGTGACGGTGTGGACCGGACGCGACCATGCCACCTCCGACCCGGCAGAGGCCGCGGCCCGATCTCTGTCCGGCCTCGGCCGGTTCGAGCACATTCTCGACGGTCACGTGCTCGCGTGGGAGCACCTGTGGGACCGGGTGGGGATCGACCTGGCCGAGCACGAAGACGACGCGCGGGTCGTGCGATTCCACCTACTTCACCTGCTGCAGACGGTTTCTCGGCACACGACCGATCTGGATGTGGGTGTACCCCCCCGCGGATTGCACGGCGAGGCATACCGCGGTCACATTTTCTGGGACGAGTTGTTCGTCTTCCCCGTGCTGAATCTGCGGGTGCCGTCTCTGACACGGTCGCTGTTGCGCTACCGGTACCGTCGCCTTCCCGAGGCACGACGAGCCGCGCGTGCGGCAGGCTACCCGGGCGCGATGTTTCCGTGGCAATCGGGCAGTGACGGGCGAGAGGAAAGCCAGCAGCTGCACCTGAATCCGCAATCGGGGCGGTGGCTTCCCGACCCCAGCTGGCGACAGCACCACATCGGGATCGCAATCGCTTATAACGTCTGGCAGTACTACCAGGTCACCGGAGACGCCGAGTTTCTCACCGACTTCGGCATCGAGATGCTGGTGGAGATCGCCCGGTTCTTCGCGGGCCTCGCCACATACGATCGGATGCAGGCCCGGTATGTCATTCGCGGCGTCATGGGGCCCGACGAGTTCCATTCCGGCTACCCCGACGCACCGTACGACGGGATCGACAACAACGCCTACACCAATGTCATGGCGGTGTGGGTGATTCTCCGTGCCATCGAGGCACTCGACGCCGTCCCCGCGACCAACCGTACCGAGCTTGTCGAGAGCCTGAACCTGAGCGCGCAGGAACTGTCTCGCTGGGCGGATGTCGGAAGCCGCATGTTCGTGCCGTTTCACGACGGGGTCATCAGCCAGTTCGAGGGATACGACAACCTCGAGGAACTCGACTGGGAGGGTTATCGCGAGCGCTACGACGACATCCAGCGGCTCGACCGCATACTCGAAGCGGAGGGCGACGACGTCAACCGCTACCGCGCGTCGAAGCAGGCCGACGTGTTGATGTTGTTCTACCTTCTCTCGGCCGACGAACTGCGGGCGCTGTTCGAGCGGCTCGGATACCGGCTCGAGCACGAGGCGATCCCGCGGACCATCGACTATTACCTGACCCGAACCTCCCACGGTTCGACGCTCAGCGCGGTCGTACATTCGTGGGTGCTCGCCCGCGCCAACCGCGACCGCGCAATGCACTACTTCGAGCAGGTGCTCGAATCCGATGTCGTCGACATCCAGGGCGGTACGACGGCGGAAGGAATCCACCTGGCAGCGATGGCAGGCAGTATCGACCTGCTCCAGCGGTGCTTCACCGGCCTCGAAACACGTGGTGACCGACTGGTACTCGGGCCGCAGTGGCCGGAATCTCTGGGTGCGCTCGAATTCCCGATCTGGTACCGCGGGCACCGGCTGTGGCTGGCGGTCAGCGGCCGGCAGGTCGAGGTCAGCGCAGAAGCCGGGAACCAGCGGCCGATCGAGATCATGTGCAGGGACCAGGTCGTCGAACTACAGCCGGGATGCACCGTCCGGCTGAGCTGACGTCCGGCCGAGGACGCACCGGCAGGGGCGTCCCCGCATCCGCCTATTCGCGGGGACGCACGACCGTCACCGGGCAGTGCGAGGTCGAAATCAAGGTGTTACTCGTGGAGCCGAGGAGCATCCCGCGGAGACCGCCGCGACCGCGGCTCCCCACGACCACCAACTGTGCATGCCGGGACCATTCGAGGAGGCGACCCCGCGGGTTGTCGATGTATATCCGGCGTTCGACGCCGACCTCGGGATACCGTTCCTGATATCCGGCGAGCGACTCCGCCAGCACCGCGCTGCCCTCCTCTTCGAGGCTCTGCGGAAACAACACTGCGGTTCGCGGGTCTTCGAACGCGCCGGCACCGAGATCGCTCCACACATGCACCGCGACGACGGACGCCCCGCGGAAGGATGCTTCCTCGAACGCCGTGGCGACCGCGTCTTTGCTTGTCGCGCTGCCGTCCACGCCCACTACCACGGGACCGGTTTCGCGGGACTCACCACGCACCACGACCACTGGGCACTTCGCGTGCGTGGCAACCTTGATCGCGGTGTTGCCGAGCATCAGCGATGTCGCGACCTTGCCCGCACCGGACGCGCCCACCACCACCCATGTGACGTGCTCGGACATGTCCACCAGCTTCTGCGCGCCGGTTCCGCGCGACAATGCGGTCTCGATACCGATGGTGGGGGCAATGCCACGGGCGCAATCTTCTGCGGCGGCAAGGACGTTCCTGCCGTCCTGCTCGATCCAGTCGTAAGCTCCCCCGTCCATGCCCGCATATCCGTACGGCGCATAGTCGAGGCTGTGCACGATCGTGAGCCCGGCCCCCCGCCGGTCCGCCATCGTGGCCGCGTACTTCACTGCGGCGGTGGATGCGGGAGACCCGTCGGCACCGACGGCGACGATGTTCGATCGGTTCGGAGACATCATTTCCTCACTGGCACCGGCTCGGCGCGTCATAGGTGCTCAGGAATTTACCAATTCGCACACAACGTGTCTCCGGATCCACATTTGTCCTCCGCGTCGGTCACGCACCGGTCAACGGATCGCACGTACCTCGGGCACTCGCCGCCCCGTGGCGATCTCGCGGGCCTCTACCAGCAGATGCGGCAGTTCCTGGGGGTACAGCGGCTCGCCCGAGAGCAGCAGATCCTGCACCTCGCCGATCTCGAACCATCGGTGTTCCAGACGCATCCGGCGTTCGAGTTCGGTGAAGCCGTTGGAGTCGGGCGAGAACGCGGGAGCTTGCGCGGCGAAGAACATTTCCTCGGAGTGGAGAACTTCGCCGTTGAACGGAAACACCGCCACGCGCCGCCACATCGGGCCGGACACCCGGACGCGGTTCACCTCCAGGCCTGTTTCTTCGGCGATCTCGCGGACCGCTGCGTCGAGCAGGGTCTCCCCCGGTTCCACCGCGCCCCCGATCGTGAACCAGAAGTGTGCGTCCGGCACGGCCGGGTCGTGTCCACGAAGCAGCAGCACGCGGCCGCCCTCGTCGAACAGCACCACCCTCGCCGACGTCCGCAGCCGGTCGGGCACCGGTGCCGCTTTCGCCGCATCCCCGGACGAGGACGGCGGTGGCGTGAATCCGGCCGCCGTATCC
>NZ_JAUZMZ010000054.1:0-29311 GCF_036327435.1 Rhodococcus chondri
CCCCGAAGCGCCCCCAGAGTCTGCGACGCCCCCAGAGCCTGCGACGCCCCCAGAGCCTGCGATGCCTTCAGAGCCTGCAACACCCGACTCGCCCGGCGGCACGGACACGTCGAGCACGCCGGTACAGCCGTGGGACGAACCGACCGGGGTGATCCCGGTGGTCGGCGGGCCCGGCACACCGCCGCCGCGTTCGGACACCGGCGCCCCGGCACCCGAACCGGGGTCCGAAGCCATGACGGACAAGATCCACCGCACATCCGGGCAGCCGGCCGAGCCGGTCACGCCACCCCCGGCGATGCCTCCGGCGACCGCGTCGATGCCCCCGGCCTCGCCCCCACCCGCTTCGCCCCCACCCCCTTCGCCACCGCCCGGCGGTAACCCGGAACACGGCGGGGAGCAGCCGGGCGGCCCGAGGTCGAATCCGTCCAATCGCACCATCGCACTGGTCCTCGGTGGGATCGTCGCGGTTCTTGCGTTGCTGTACGGCGTAGATCTGGCCCTCAGCTCCGGCAAGGTGCCGCGCGGCGTGACGGTTGCCGGTATCGAGATCGGTGGTGAACCCGTCGACGAGGCCGAAGCGATACTGCGCGACGAACTCGGTGCTCGCCTGAACGCGCCCGTCGCCGTCGCCGCCGGCGACACCAGCGGTGAGATCGTGCCGTCGCAAGCGGGACTCGACGTGGACTGGGATGCCACGCTCGGTCGTGTCGGCTCTCAGCCGCTCAACCCCTTCACCCGGGTCGGATCGTTCTTCGGCAACGACGAGATCGGTGTCGTGTCCACCCGCGACGATGCCGCACTGGCCGGCGCGATCACCCGGGTCACCGCCGCGGCCGCCTACGAGCCTCGCGAAGGCAACATCGTGTTCGAAGCGGGCACGCCGGTGCCGGTCACGCCGCAACCCGGGCAACGCGTCGACCTCGCGGGAGCAGTCGATGTGTTCGCCGAACGCTGGCCGTTCGGCGACGTGTCGCTCCCGGTCGAAAGTGTCGACGTGACGGTCACCCGCGAGGGACTCGATCGGGCACTGGCCGAGGTCGCGGTACCGGCCGTGTCGGCGGACGTCACCGTGCGCGGCAACGACGGGACGGTCGCGACCCTGGCGCGCGAGCAGGTCGGCGCCGTGTTGTCGTTCGTTCCGGACGGCTCGGGTGGTCTCGAACCGCAGTACCACCCCGAGGCTGCGATCGAAATCCTGCGTCCGCAGCTCGCCGCGACCGAGACGGAACCGAAGAACGCGCAGATCGTGCTCCAGGGCGGTCGACCGACCGTGGTGCCCGGGGTGAGGGGCGAACTGGTCGACTGGGATCCGACGCTGGCGCCGCTCCCTCAGCTGCTGTCGGCGAGCGGAGAACGTTCCGTGGACGCGATCTATCGGTCGGCGGACCCGGAGCTCACCACCGAAGCTGCCGAGAAGCTCGGCATCCGCGAGGTCATCGGGGAGTTCACGAGTGGCGGCTTCGAATACGCGTCGGGTGTCAACATCAGGCTCGCCGCCTCCGAGATCAACGGTGCGCTGGTGAAGCCGGGCGAGACGTTCTCACTGAACGGCTACACCGGTCCGCGTGGCACCGCCCAGGGTTATGTGGAGTCGGGCATCATCGACGCCGGTCGCCCCGGCAAGGCAGTGGGCGGCGGCATCAGCCAGCTCGCGACAACGCTGTACAACGCGTCGTATTTCGCGGGGATGGAGGATGTCGAGCACACCGAGCACAGCTACTACATCTCCCGTTACCCCGCGGCGCGTGAGGCGACCGTGTTCGAGGGCGCGATCGACCTGAAGTTCCGCAACCCGTTCGAGACGGGCGTGCTGATCCAGGCCATCGGCACGAACTCGGACATCACCGTTCGGATCTGGGGCACCAAGACGGTCGACGTGCAGTCGATCACGGGGCAGCGCACCGCGTTCACGTCGCCGAACACCATCACGCTTCCCGCGGGAGAAGGTTGCATCCCGTCGAGCGGCGCGCAGGGATTCACCGTCAGCGATACCCGCATCGTGACGGACGCCCGAACCGGAGCGCAGATTTCCAACACCACCCGCACGGTCCGGTACGACCCGGTCCCGATCGTGAAGTGTGTGAGCCCGGAACCTGCACCCCGCGACAACGACGCACCTGCCGACGCGCCCGGACCGGCGGAAGGACCGGACGCGCCGCCGGTGCCGGAGGACACCGAGCCCGGCGCCGCGGCACCCGAGGACGAACCGGTCGCGGAGGCGGTTCCCGCAGTGAACCCGGTGCCGTCCGTATCCACCGACGAGGAACCGTAGCTCGATTGCTTTCGGAACGATTGTCGGGCAGAGTGTTTCGACACGGCCTGCGGCGGCGCGGGGGTCTGTCTCGCTGAGCGGGACTGCCCACTGGGGGTGCAACCGCCCTCATAGGCTCCGCCGCATGACCACATTCACCAGCATCGACGCCCATGTGAGCGCGCTGCTCGAGAACCAGCAGCGACTGTTCCGCACGCAACGGACGAGTTCCGCCGAGGAGCGCAAAGCACGGATCCAGCGGGTGATCGACATGCTCGTCGCCCGCCAGGACGAGATCGTCGACGCGATCGACGCCGACTTCGGCGGCCGCCACCCGGGATATTCGACCGTCAACGACGTGCTCGGCTCCCTGACCGCGCTGAAGTACGCACGCGATCACGTCGACGAGTGGATCGGGTCGGAGCAGCGTTCGGTGTTTTCTCCGTACGACCAGCTCGGCGCGACCGCGGAGGTGCAGTACCAGCCCAAGGGTTCGGTGGCGATCATCGGGACGTGGAACGCTCCGGTGTTCACGCTTCTGAGTCCGCTCGCGGGTGTGCTGGCGGCCGGCAACCGGGCGGTGCTCAAGCCGTCCGAGTTCGTCCCGCGCACTGCCCAGGTGCTGGCCGCGGCGGCAGCGGAATACCTCGATCCCGCCGACGTCGCCGTCGTCACGGGTGGCCCGGACATCGCGCAGGCTCTGACGTCCCTGCCGTTCGACCACATCGTGTTCACCGGAAGCCAGGCTGCGGGACGCTCGGTGCTCACCAACGCGGCTGCCAATCTCGTGCCCGTCACCCTCGAACTCGGAGGCAAGTCGCCGGTGGTCGTCGGGCGTTCCGCCGACCTGGACACCGCGGCGTTCCGGATCGCGGTCGGGAAGTCCACCAACGGCGGCCAGATCTGTGTCGGCCCCGACACGGTGTACGTCCCGTCGGAGAAGCTCGAGTCGTTCGTCGCGTCGCTGAGCGGCACCTACCGCGAATTGCACCCCACTGTCGCGGGGAATCCGGATGCCACGGCCATCGTCGCCGATCGGCATGTGGCACGGATCGACGGCTACATCGACGAGGCACAGCAGTTGGGCGTGCGCGTCGAGACCGTTCCGTCCGAGCCGATCGACACGACGGAACGTCGTCGTCCGCTGCGAATCGTGGTCGATCCTCCGAAGTCGGCCGCGATCTCGCAGGAAGAGATCTTCGGGCCCGCGATGGTGATCCGGACCTACGACGACATCGCCGACGTCCTCGCCGAGATCAACTCCGGTCCGAAGCCGCTGGCACTGTACTACTTCGGGAACGACGCGGACGAGCAGCGCGTCGTGGTCGAGGGCACGACGTCCGGTGGTGTCACGATCAACGAGGTGATGATGCATCCGGGCATGCTCGACGCACCATTCGGCGGCATCGGCGCATCCGGTATGGGGCACTACAACGGTCGCGAGGGATTCCTCGAATTCAGCCACGCCCGAACGGTATTCACGGCACCGGAGTACGACCCTCGTCGCGAGTGGGGAATGCTGCCGCCGTACGCCGACGGATACCGCGCCGCGATGACCGCACAGGTCGCACCCTGATCCGGCACGCCCCGATCCGCCGCTGTCACCCCCTCACCATTCGCAGAACCCCAGGAGAAAACCGATGAGAACCCGCGGCGCGATCATCCGCCAGGCACCCGGCACATACGAGATCGCCGAACTCGAGTTGGACGAACCGCGCCGCGGCGAGTTGACGGTCAGGATGGTGGCGGCCGGGCTGTGCCATTCCGACGACCACATCGCGACCGGCGACCACGCCGTCGGCAGTTACCCGATCTGTGGTGGCCACGAGGGCGCCGGCGTCGTCGTGCAGGTGGGGCCGGAGACGCACGGCTGGAGTGAGGGCGACCATGTCGTGTTCTCTTTCCTCGCCGCGTGTGGACGGTGCCGCTGGTGCGCCAAGGGTCTGCAGAATCTTTGCGACCGCGGCGCGGCCATCATGACCGGCAGCCGGCCCGACGACCCGACGAGCTTCCGGTTGAGCCTCGACGGAGTGCCGGTCGCGCAGACGTGCGGCCTGTCGACGTTCAGTGAATACACGACCGTCAGTGTCGACTCGGCGATCAAGGTCGACAAGGACCTGCCGCTCGACAAGCTGTGCCTGCTCGGGTGCGGCGTCGGTACGGGCTGGGGTGCGGCGGTCAACTCCGCCGAGGTGTATCCCGGGCACACGGTCATCGTTCAGGGGATCGGCGGAATCGGGATCAACGCCGTCCAGGGCGCCGCGCACGCCGGGGCCGCGCACATCATCGCGGTCGATCCCGTGCCGTTCAAGCGGGAGAGCGCACTGGCCTTCGGCGCCACCCACGCCGTCGCGGACATGGCCGAGGCCACAGAGATCGCGCGTTCGTTCACGAACGGTCAGGGTGCCGATTCGGCGATCGTCACGGTGGGTGTCACGACCGGTGAGCACATCGCCGAGGCGTTCTCGTCGATCCGGAAGGCGGGTACCTGCGTGGTCACCGGTCTCGGAAAGATGACCGATTTCGGAATCCCGATCAGTGCAATGGAATTGACGTTGTACCAGAAGCGACTCCAGGGATCGTTGTTCGGTGCGTTCGCTCCGACCGCCGATATTCCGTGGATGATCGACCTCTACACCTCGGGCAGGTTGAAGCTCGACGAGCTGATCACCTCCACCTACAAGCTCGACGACATCGCCCAGGGCTTCACCGACATGCACGCGGGACTGAACTTGCGCGGGGTCGTCCTCTTCTGACGGTCCGCTCGGCAACAGCAACGACAGGGCCCGCACCGGGACGAACCGGTGCGGGCCCTGTCGTTGCTGCGGTGATCCCTCAGGATCGTGCCGCGATCAGAACGCGGCTTCGTCGATCTCCATGATGTCGAGGTCGACGTTGGTGACGATGTGGCGCGAGGTGGTCAGCTCCGGAAGCACGTTCTTCGCGAAGAAGGACGCCGCAGCGACCTTGCCCTCGTAGAAGGCCTTGTCCTTCGCGTCCGGGCCGGCGTCGAGAGCGGTGAGCGCGATCTCGGCGTGCTCGAGCAGCAACCAGCCGATCATCAGATCGCCGAACGATTCGAGGAACCGGACGGAACCGAGGCCCACCTTGTACAGCTCGGTGGGGTGTTCCTGCGCGCCCATGAGGAACTGCGTCAGCGACGCCACCATCGCCTGGACGTCCTCGAGGGCGGTGCCCAGCAGGGCACGCTCGGACTTGAGACGCTCGTCGGCCTTGTCGGAGTCGAGGAACTTCTTGACCTGGCCGGCGACGTGCGCCAGGGCGACGCCCCGGTCGCGGGCGATCTTGCGGAAGAAGAAGTCCTGCGCCTGGATCGCGGTGGTGCCCTCGTACAGCGAGTCGATCTTCGCGTCACGGATGTACTGCTCGATCGGGTAGTCCTGCAGGAAGCCGGAACCGCCGAAGGTCTGCAGCGCATCGGTCAGGTACTCGTAGGCGCGCTCGGATCCGCAACCCTTGACGACCGGCAGCAGCAGGTCGTTGATGCGGTGCGCGAGGTCGGCGTCCGCGCCGGAGACCTGCTCGGCGACGGTGTCGTCCTGGTGCGCGGCGGTGTACAGGTACACGGCGCGCAGTCCCTCGGAGTATGCCTTCTGCATTGCGAGGGACCGGCGGACGTCCGGGTGGTGCATGATCGACACGCGCGGGGCGGTCTTGTCGGACATCTGGGTCAGGTCGGCGCCCTGGATGCGTTCCTTCGCGTAGTCGAGCGCGTTGAGGTAGCCGGTGGACAGCGTGGCGATGGCCTTGGTGCCGACCATCATGCGAGCGTGCTCGATGACGTCGAACATCTGCGCGATGCCGTTGTGTACTTCACCGACGAGCCAGCCCTTCGCGGGAACCCCGTGGCCACCGAAGGTGAGCTCGCAGGTCGCAGAGGCCTTGAGGCCCATCTTGTGCTCGACGTTGGTGACGAAGACGCCGTTGCGCTCGCCCATCTCGTTCTTCTCGAAGTCGAAGTGGAACTTCGGGACGAAGAACAGCGAGAGGCCCTTGGTGCCGGGGCCGGCTCCTTCGGGGCGAGCCAGGACGAGGTGGAAGATGTTCTCGAACAGGTCGTCGGAGTCGGCGGAGGTGATGAAGCGCTTGACGCCTTCGATGTGCCACGAGCCGTCGTCCTGCTTGACGGCCTTGGTGCGACCGGCTCCGACGTCGGAGCCGGCATCGGGCTCGGTGAGGACCATGGTGGCGCCCCAGCCGCGCTCGACGCAGGTGGTGGCCCACTTCTTCTGCTCGTCGGTACCGTTCTTGAACAGCACACCGGCGAAGCCCGGGCCTGCCGCGTACATGAAGGCGGCGGGTTGCGCACCGAGCATCATCTCGTTGACGGCCCACAGCAGGGTCTGCGGCGACTCGGTGCCGCCGATCTCCTCGGGGATGCCCATGGACCAGTAGCCGGCGTCCCACCATGCGCGGAACGACTTCTTGAAGCCCTCCGGGATCGAGACGGAGTGCGTCTCGGGATCGAACACAGGAGGGGTGCGGTCGGTTTCTGCGAATGCTTCGGCAGCCGGCCCCTCGGCCAGGGCTTTGACCTCGGAGAGGATGCCGCGCGCGGTCTCCTCGTCGAGATCGCCGAATTTGCCGGCTTCGAGGACCTTCTGAATCTGCAGGAACTCGAACAGGTTGAACTCGAGGTCGCGGAGGTTGCTCTTGTAGTGGCCCATGTCTGTACGTCTCTCCCGGTGCGGTGCGGTCCGTCGCTGATATTCAAGTACCGCCCAAGTCATTACTCGTCGGTAACATCTCTATGTTACTCGCCGGGCAACTAACTGCCAAGGCCCATTTTCCTGGCTACGACGAGGGCGTCGATCGCCGTTCCGGATTGCGTTTCGCGGTATCGCCGTTCGGCCACGAGAATTTCCAGACGGTTTCCTATTTCCTCGACGATATCCGTTGGCGTGTAAAGAATCTCGGGATCGGTCGGACCGCCGACCCCCTCGCTCGGATTCGACGAATCATGGCCGAGAAATATGAGGGTTCCGTCAGGTTTCAAAGAATTGACCGCATTGTCGATCAGCGTGCGGCGCTGTGGCGCAGGAAAGTGCAGGAATATGGAGAGAACCAGATCATAACTACCGTCGAAAGCATCCTGGGTCACATCGGCCTGCAGGTAGCGTAGGCGGTCGCGGGAGCGTTTCGGAGCCTGCGCTGCCACCGCGCGCGCCTTGTCGAGCGCGGCGCCGGAGAAGTCGACGCCGTCGACTTCCCAGCCGCGCGTCGCGAGCCACAGCGAGTGCCGGCCCTCACCGCAACCGAGGTCCAGAGCCCGCCCGTGAGGTAGCGATGCCGTGAACTCCACCACTACCGGGTTGGGCGGCGCACCCCACACCAACTCCGACGATGCGTACCTTTTGTCCCACTCGTGTGCATCCATATCGGCACGGTAGCCCGCATCGGCCCCATGGGTCCCAAAGGTGAAACAAGTTCTACACATGGGGTGTGATGTGACATTATCGTGACCCGCGATACCGTGTCCTGAGGTCTTAGGCGGTGCACTGGCCAAAAGGTGCGCCCGAAGTAGAGGAGTTCGCCTGATGGGTGCACAGATTGCCGTTCCTGCGCCGCTGCGGAACAGTGCGCTGCTCGGACTGGGCGTGCACCGCCCCGAGCGCGTCGTCACCAATGAAGAGATCTGCGAGCTGATCGACTCGAGTGACGAGTGGATCCAGTCGCGCTCCGGCATCAAGGAGCGACGCTTCGCCAAGCAGCACCCCGAAGAGTCGATCGTCGACATGTCGACCAGCGCCGCCGAGCGGGCACTCGCCGCCGCCGGACTCACCGGCGAGCAGATCGACACGGTCATCGTGGCGACCTCCACCTACCCCTTCCAGACCCCGCAGTCCGCTGCGCTCGTCGCCGACCGACTGGGCACCGAGGGCGCCGCGGCGCTCGACATCGCGGCCGGATGCGCGGGCTTCTGCTATGCGCTGGGTGTCGCGTCCGATCTGGTGCGTGCCGGTACCGCCCACCACGTGCTCGTGATCGGTGTCGAGCGCATGAGCGACACCACCGAGCCCACCGACCGCTCCGTGCGGTTCATCTTCGGTGACGGCGCCGGTGCCGTGGTCGTGGGAGCCTCCGACGAGGTCGGAATCGGCCCGACCGTTTGGGGTTCGGACGGTGCGCAGGGCGGGGCGATCCGCCAGGAACCCGACTGGGTCGAATTCGCGAACAACCCGGACCAGAAGCGGCCGTGGATCATCATGGAGGGCACCGCCGTCTTCCGCTGGGCAGCGTTCGAGATGAGCAAGTTCGCACGTCAGATCGCCGAGCAGGCCGGCGTGGCCCTCGAGGACCTCGACGCATTCGTCCCGCACCAGGCCAACCTGCGCATCAACGACGTCATCGTCCGTCAGCTCGAACTGCCCGACACGGTCGCAGTCGCCGACGACATCATCGAGACCGGCAACACCTCCGCCGCCTCCATCCCGCTGGCAATGGAGAAGATGCTGCGCACCGGCCAGGTGCAGCCCGGCGCCACCGCGCTTCTCCTCGCGTTCGGCGCCGGCCTGTCCTACGCAGGCCAGGTTGTGAAGATGCCGCAGCTGGCGCAGTAGCCCTGTAGATGGCGCGTGCGAAGAAGCCATCGATCCCTCGGTGGCTGTGGATCTTGTGCTTCATTGTGGTCTCGGTGGCCGTGATCGTCCTCGAGCCACTCGACTCGGAGGGGCCGGGTGCCGTCACCATCGACGGCGGCCCGGCGACACCGGCCCTCGAAGGGCTCGCGGCGCTCGCCGTCCGCGAGGCCGCGTCCCAGAACGGTTACGAGCGGGAACTGTTCGGTTCGGCGTGGACCGATTCCGTCACGGTCGAGTTCGGCCGCAACGGCTGCGATACCCGCAACGACATCCTCAAACGGGATCTGAACCACATCTCACTCGAGCCGGCGACGAAGGACTGCACAGTCCGCACCGGCACCCTCCAGGATCCGTACACCGGCACCGAAATCTTCTTCCGCCGCGGCTCCGACACCTCCGCCCAGGTGCAGATCGACCACGTCGTCGCACTGTCCGATGCCTGGAAGAAGGGTGCGCAGCAGCTCGACGAACAGCAGCGGCGCAACCTCGCCAACGATCCGCGGAACCTGCTGGCCGTCCACGGCCCCACCAACCAGTCCAAGGGCGACTCCGACGCCGCCGAGTGGCTGCCTCCCAACGCCGCGTATCACTGCCAATACGTGTCGCGCCAGGTGGAGGTCAAGACCGTTTACGAGTTGTGGGTGACTCCCGCCGAGCGCGACGCGATGGCGCGGGTATTGGCTGCCTGCTGAGCTCCGGGAACCGTGAGGGCCCGGGTTCTAGCGCGACGGTGAGTCGATCCGCCGTGCGTACCGGTTGCGTGCAAGATCGTACGACCTGCGCAGCAGTTCGCGGACGACTCCCTCGGTGCGTTCCGCGGGGTTCACGACGGCGAGCCAGCCCAGGGTCCCGTACACCGGATGCGCCATCAGGGTGTCGGTCGCGCTCGCGTCTTCGCCCTCCGCTGCGGGATCCCGTGGAGCGCGGCCGACCCGGGCGAGGAATTCGTCCTTCCCGGCGGCGATGTTCACGCGGAAGGTGTCCGGCCGGTCCAGTCGCGAGGACTCGTCACCCGGGTAGTTCTTGGTCACGATCGTGGCGAACGGCTGTGTCGTCGTGGGTACCGCACCGTCCGGTGCGTAGTAGATGAACGTGTCGCCCCAAGCGATATCGGGGGAGCCGTCACCGGGCTCCGGCCTCAGGAGCAGGACGCCGTCGAGGTCGCGCACGAAGTCGATGATCTCGTCTCGAGTCATGCCTGACAGCTTCCCATCAACCGAGCAGCGCGTCGACGATGTCCTCCTCCGATACGAGCACGTGGGCCGCGGCCGGGCCGAGCGGCACGAAACTGTCACGGGCGGTCAATCTGTGGATCCGCCCGGGATAACCGGCGTCGACCAGCGCCGCGACCACCGCGTCCGAGACTCCGCCGCCGCGCCGGGTCTCGTCCACGACGAGCACCCGCGGAAACCTCCGGGCAGTATCGACGAGTTCGATGGTGGGTAGCGGCGCGAGCCACTGCAGGTCGAGCACGGTCGTTGCCGTCGACGCGGCCCGTCGCGCGGCGCGCAGGCTCATCCGGACCCCGTTGCCGAACGTCACCACCAGCACGTCGTCGCCGGTGCCGTAGGTGGCCACCGACCCGGGCTGCAGCGCCACCGTCTGTGGACGCTGGGCCCACAACCCGTCGCCGTCGTCGACCAGGTCGCGCTGGTGATACAGGGCGATGGGCTCGAGGAACACGCACACCCGCCCTTCGGTGTGGGCCAGCGCGACGCACGTGCGCAACAGTGCCCCGGCGCTCGCGGGATTCGACGGTACGGCCAGCAGCAGTCCCGGAATGTCGCGTAGCACCGCGACCGAGTTGTCGTTGTGGAAATGTCCGCCGAACCCGCGCTGGTAGGGCAGGCCCGCGATCCGCACCACCATGGGATTGCGGTAGTTACCGTCGGAGAAGAATTTCAGGCTCGCAGCCTCGCCCCGGAGCTGGTCTTCGGCGTTGTGCAGGTAGGCCAGGTACTGGATTTCCGGAATGGGCAGCATCCCCGCGACCGCGAACCCCAGCGCGGTGCCCAGCACCGTCTGCTCGTCGAGCAGGGTGTCGAACACCCGCAGCCGCCCGAAGCGCTCCTGCAATCCGCGCGTGACTCCGTAGACGCCGCCCTTGAGCGCCACGTCCTGTCCGAACACGCACGCATGCGGTAGATCTTCGAGGATGTGCCCGAGTGCCCGATTCACGGCCTGAGCCAGCGTCAACGGTTCCGCGGGTTGTGGGTGGGGATCGTCGGCCACGCGGTGGCGGGCACGGCCGTGGAGCGGGCGCATCACCTCCGCGGCCGATCTCAGTCGTGGAGGGTGCCGGAGGTCGTCGACCACCGCGCCCACTTCGGCGCGCACCGTCTCGTACCGGTCGAGCACCTCGTCGGCCGTGAACGTGCCGCGCGCGACGAGTTCGGTTGCCGTGCCGATCAGGGGGTCGCGAGCGTAGTCGGCGGTGATCTCGTCGTGGGTGCGGTACGCACTCTCGACATCGGAGCCGGCATGGCCGAGAAACCGCACCGTGTGCAGGTGCAGGATCGTGGGGATGCGGGAGGTTCGGACCTCGTCGACGACCTCGGATGTGGTGGTCAGCGTCGCGACCGGGTCGGCGCCGTCCACGGCGCGATAGCCGATTCCCGGATACGACGAGAGTGAGCGCTCCACCCACCCGGCCGGGCTGGGCACGCTGATCCCGAAATCATTGTCCTCGCAGACGAATACCAGCGGCAGGGGAATTCCACGATGCGCGAGATAGGCGGCCGCGTTGAGTGCGCCCACCGCGGTCGAGTGATTGGCGGACGCGTCACCGAAACTGCACACCACCACCGCGTCGAACGGCCATACGCATTCGAGGCCGAGCTTTTGCATCCGTGCCAGGGCCAGCGCGAGGCCCACCGCGCGCGGCAGTTGGGACGCGATCGTCGACGTCTGCGGCAGGATGCTCAGCCGCGCGTTGCCGAACACCTTGTGCCGTCCCGCGGAGATCGGGTCGAGAGTCGACGCCGCGCACCCGGCGAGCACGTCCCTGATCGGAGTGCTGCCGGGTGCGAGTGAGGCGCGCGCCGCGTAGAACCCGCCCGAACGATAATGCAGCAGAGCGGGATCCGTGATGCGGGTGAGCAATCCGAGGGCGGCGTCGGACTCGTGCCCGGCAGAGGCGATCGTGTAGAACCCGCCGCCGCGGCGTTGCAGTTCGCGGGCCGCGTAGTCGAGGTGACGCGACTGCAGCTGGGCATCGAAATACCGCACGAGCAGGTCGTCGCTCACCCGCGGATCCGCTGTCCGGTGGGGAAGTGAGCGGACAGCGGTGGCGAAGTGGTCGTCGAGTTGCTCGGACCTCATATCCTCCGTTCTACGCCCCTTTGTTCCCTGCCGTGGTCACCGTGGGCGTAGGTCGATCGGCTGTCCGTCTTCCGGGAACGGCAGCGATGTGAAATTCAGGGGCGCGACATAGCTCGCCGGCACGTCCCACCGGTAGCGCAGCAGGAGGTGATGCAGCACGGTCTTGATCTCGGCGCCCGAGAAATGCATGCCGAGACAGCGGTGCGCGCCGCCTCCGAACGGTGCCCACGCATATTTGTGCACGCGATCCTCACGACGCTCCGGGGAGAACCGGCCCGGATCGAAATGCTCGGGGTCGGGCCACAATTCGGCCATGTGATGGCTGTAGTGCAACCCGATATTGACGAGTGTGCCCTTCGGGACGAAATGGCCGAGAATCTCGGTGTCGGCGACGGCGCGCCGCACGATGCCCGGGACCGGGGTGACGAGCCGCTGGCATTCCTTGATGACGAGGTCCAGTGAGGTGAGCTGGTCGAGTTGTTCGTAACTCGGAGTGGTGGTGCCGAGCGCGTCGGATTCGTCGCGGCAGGTCTGCTGCCATTCCGGGAACTGCCCGAGATACTGCAGGGCGGTGGACAGCGTGATCGTCGAGGTGTCGTGTGCGGCCATCATCAGGAAGATCATGTGGTTGACGACGTCGTCGTCGGAGAACCGTTCGCCTTCCTCGGATTCGACGTGGCACAGCACGGAGAAGATGTCGTCGCCGTTGCCGGCCCGCCGAGCGGGAAGATAGCGCCGGAAGAACTGCTCGAGGCGTTTGCGGCCCTGCACGCCGCGGCGCCAGCGGGTGCCCGGCAGCGGGTAGCGCACGATCGCGGTCGCGGCCTGCACACATCCGATGAACGCGTGGTTGACGTCGTCCATCTCTTTCGTCGACGAGCCCTCGGCGCCGCCCATGAAAATCGACGTAGCGAGTCCGAGCGTGAGTTCCTTGATCGCCGGGTACGCCTGGAAACCCGCACGCGGAACCCAGCCGTCGAGGGTGGACTCGATGGCGGGATGCATTGCCTCGGTGTAGCGGATGAGCCGGTCGCGGGTGAACGCCTGCGACATGATCCGACGATGCGCGGTGTGTTCGTCGCCGTCGAGCAGCATCAGCCCGCGGTCGAAGAACGGTCCGATCAGGGTTCGCCAGCCGGGGCCGTTGACGAGCGCGCGGTCGCGGTTCTGCAGCGCGGCGCCTACCGCGTCGGGGCCGACGAGAACCACCCACGGGTTCCCGGCGAACCGGAACCACGACACCGGGCCGTGCTGCCGGTACCGCTGGTCGTAGGCCTTGAGTGGGTCGCGCAGGTAATCGAGTGCGTAGCCGACGTACGGCAGTCCGTTGTCGCCGGGAACCGCGGTGAGACCGGGTGGTGCAGGTGCCAGCATCTTCGTCACGGAAGTCTCCACAGGTCGCATCTGTCATTACATGTTGTCAGATCGACTGTAACCCGCATCACAACATGTGGAGGCCTGATGTGCGCACTCAGTTACCCGCGGGCGGCTCGTCGATCCGCAGCATCGCGCCGAGCGGGTCGGCGATGGTCGCGATCCGTCCGTAGGGCGAGTCCTGCGGGGCTTCCACGACCGACCCGCCGAGTCTCGTCGCCGCTTCCACGGTGGCATCGGCATTCCCCACGCCGATGTAGAACTGCCAGAACGACGGCACGCCCTCGGGAAGGAATCGAGCGGCGTCCATGACGCCCGCGACGGGACTTCCGTCGATGGTGGCCGTCGAGTACCGGAAGTCGTCGGTGTCTGCTTCCGTCGTGTAGTCCCACTCGAACACGTTGCGGTAGAAATCGAGGGCGGCCGGGAAGTTTCGCGACATCGTCTCGAACCACACGGGCGCGCCGGGCTCGTCCTGGTAGGCGAAACCGGCGTGCTGGTCGGGTTGCCACAACCCGACGACAGCACCGGCAGGATCGGCGAGAAGAGCGAGCGTGCCCTGGTCGCCGACCTGCATCGCGGGCAGCATTACCTGACCGCCGGCGGCCGCGGCCTTACCGGCAGTCGCGGAGGCGTCGTCGGAGGCGATGTACACCGTCCACAGGTTGCCGTAGGGATTGCCTTCCTGTTGTGGACCGAGGCCCGCCACAGGTTTTCCGTGCAGAGTGAAGGTGACGTAGCCGCCGTATTGCGGGTCGCCACCGTCTTCGGCTCCCCAGCCGAAGAGTTCGGTGTAGAAGGGGATGATCCGTTGCGGATCGGAACTCGTGAGGTCGGTCCACACGGGAGTGCCGGTCCGGTACGTGGCTTCGGGCATGAGCTTCTCCGTTCGCCGGTGCAGCTGATGGTGGTCGGTACCGAGCCCGATTATGTACGTGACCACCGACACATGACATGCTGTCGCGCATGGTCGATGTCGAACGTCCGAAACTCGAGGGCACAGTTGCCGTCCGGGACGGTCGTCGGCTGGGATTCGCCGAGTTCGGGTCCGCGCAGGGTCGTGCGGTGTTCTGGCTGCACGGCACCCCGGGCGGACGCCGTCAGATTCCGATCGAGGCCCGGGCCTTCGCAGAACGCCGGAACGTCCGGCTGATCGGCCTCGACCGGCCGGGAATCGGTTCGTCGACGCCTCACGTGTACGAAAACGTCCTCACGTTCGCCGACGACCTGCAGATCGTCGCCGACACGCTCGGTGTCGATCGGATGGCCGTCGTCGGACTCTCCGGCGGCGGCCCCTACACGCTCGGCGCGGCGTACGCGATGCCCGAACGTGTCGTTGCGGCCGGGGTGCTCGGTGGTGTCGCCCCGATCGTGGGTCCGGACGCGATCGAAGGCGGACTGCTGAAGCTCGGCGCGCTGGCCGCGCCCCTGCTCGCGGTCGCCGGCGTACCGATCGGCGCAGCCACCACCGCGGCGATCCGTGTCGTACGCCCGTTCGCCTCGCCGATCATCGACCTCTACGGCCGGCTGTCACCCGAGGCCGACCGCCGCCTGCTCGCTCGCCCCGAGTTCAAGGCGATGTTCCTCGACGACCTGCTCAACGGCAGTCGCAAACAGATGGCCGCACCGTTCGCCGATGTCGTCGTCTTCGCCCGCGACTGGGGATTCCGTGTCCCGGATGTGAAGGTCCCGGTGCGGTGGTGGCACGGCGACACCGACCACATCATCCCGTTCGAGCACGGGCTGCACATGGTGGATCTGCTGCCCGATGCGGAGTTCCATCATCTTCCCGGCGAGAGCCACCTCGGGGGTCTCGGAGCGTCGGAGGAGATTCTCACCACCCTGCTCGGCCTGTGGGACGACGCCGAACGCACCAGGTGACAGATCGGCTACCGCGACCGGTCGAGCAGTTCGAGCACCGCGCGCAGTGCCGCCGCGTCGACCTGTCCGGGCGCCGACGCCGCGCCCACCGTCCCGAACGTCGCGGCCGACCCGAACACCTGACCGCCCAGGCGTGAGATCACTCCGAGGGCACCCATCGACATGGTGATCAACGGTCGCGTCGCGTACTGCTCGTGCATGATGCGGGTCGCGTCGAGGAGGGTCAGCACATCGGCGGCCGAGCGCGGCATGACGGCGATCTTGCAGATGTCGGCGCCGAGATCCTGCATCGCCCGCAGCCGCGACACGATCTCGTCGCGGTCCGGCGTGCCGTCGAAGTCGTGGTTCGACGCGACCACCGCCACCCCGCCGGTGTGCGCTGCCGCGATGATGCGCTGCACCACTTCGGGGTCGCGGCGGTATTCGACATCGACGAGGTCGACGGCCCCGGATTCGGTGAGTGCGACGTTCAGGTCGGCGTAGGTCCGGTCGTCGATCACCGCCTGGCCGCCTTCGTGCGCGGTCCGGCACGTCGCGAGCAGCGGGGTGCCGTCGAGTTGCCGGGCGAGACCGTGTGCCTGCGCGGCGACGGACGCGTGGTCGTCGAGTTCGTCGAAGAAGTCGACTCGCCACTCGACGATGTCGGCGGGCCCACCGGTGAGGGCGCCGACCTGCGTATGGAGGTCGTCGGGGGTGCGGCCGGTGAGAGGCACGATGATTTTGGAAGAACCCTCACCGATCACCACGTCTTTGATGTGGACCGGCGCGATCGTTCCGTCACCCATGGCCGACTCCCGTGTTCGATGCGTGTACTGACCCGCTATTCGATCACAGGCCGGACTCGCGCGATGTCGCGCTCGACTCGACGGACTCGGCCAGCGGTTCGGGCGACTGTTCGTCGGGCCGGACCGCCTCGCCACGCGCGATCATGCCGGCCTGGTCGGAGAGCGGGATCTCCTTGATGAACCACGCGAGCAGGAACGCGATGATCAGGAACGGGATCAGGTACCAGAACACCGGGGCCAGTGAGTCGGCGTAGGCGTCGATGATGCCCTGTTGGACGGGCTCGGGCAGCGTCTTCATCACGGCGGGGTCGAGTGTGGCCGTGGCCTGCCCGGCCTGTTCGGGGCCGGCGCCGGCCGAGGTGAACACCTCGGTGAGGTTCTCGGCCAGCCGGTTGGTGAAGATGGTGCCGAAGATCGCGACACCGAGCGCGCCGCCCACTTCGCGGAAATAGTTGTTGGCGCTGGTGGCGGTGCCGATCTCGTCGGCGGGTACGGCGTTCTGCACGATGAGGATGACGACCTGCATGATGAGGCCGAGACCGAGGCCGAACACGAACAGCATCGAGCAGATCACCCACAGGGGAGTGCTGCCGTCGAGGGTGGTCAGCCACAGCATGCCGAGCGCGGTGATGGCGGCGCCGACGATGGGGTAGGCCTTGTAGCGCTGTGTTCTGGTGATGGCGAGACCGGAGCCGATGGAGGTGATCATCAGGCCGGCCATCATGGGCAGCAGCAGCAGCCCGGAGACGGCGGCGGAGGTGCCCGACGACATCTGCAGGAAGGTCGGCATGAAGGCGAGAGCCGCGAACATGCCGAGGCCGAGCACGAAGCCGATGGCCGTGGCGTTGACGAAGATCGAGTTGCGGAACAGCGACAGCGGAATGATCGGGTCCTGCGCCCGCGATTCGATGAGCACGAACAGGCACGCCGCGATGACCAGACCGGCACCGAACATCCAGGTGAGCGGGTCGCTCCAGCCGCGGTCGGCGCTGCCGCCGAAGTCGGTGAAGAAGATCAGGCATGTGGTGGCCACCGAGAGGGCGACGATGCCGGGGATGTCGATACGCTTCGTCGGCTTCTTCGACGGCAGGGTCAGCATGAACCACGAGACGAGGAACGCGATGATGCCGATCGGGATGTTGATGTAGAAGCACCACTCCCACGACAGGTGGTCGACGAAGAATCCGCCGAGCAGCGGGCCGCCGACGGCGGCGAGACCGAAGATCGCGCCGAGCGGGCCCATGTACTTGCCGCGCTCGCTGGCGGGGACGATGTCGGCGATGATCGCCTGCGAGAGGATCATCAGGCCTCCGCCGCCGAGACCCTGGATGGCGCGGAACACCACGAAGGTCCAGAAGTCGTCGGTGAACGCGCAGCCCACCGAGGCGAGCGTGAAGATGCCGATGGCGATGAGGAACAGCTGCCGACGGCCGAAGATGTCGCCGAACTTGCCGTAGACGGGCATGACGATGGTGGTGGCGAGCAGGTAGGCGGTGGTGATCCAGGCCTGGTGTTCGACACCGCCGAGCTGGCCCACGATGGTGGGCATGGCGGTCGAGACGATCGTCTGGTCCAGGCTGGCCAGCAGCATCCCGGCGATCAGCGCGGAGAAGATGATCCAGATGCGCCGCTGCGTGAGAACCAGTGGTTCTGCGGTGGTGGTCACGGGTTTCCTGTCGGGTCGGTGAGGTCGAGACGTTGTCCGAGAAGCTGCTGAGCGAAGGCGATGTTGCGTTGCAGCAGGTGCTCGAACGAGCTGTGGTTGTCGTCGTCGAAGAACTCGTCGACGGTGCTGAACACGAGTCCGACGACAAGTCTCACGACGACGCGCGGAAACGGATGATCCGGGGGAAGGCCTTCCCGCTGCGCGATGAGCCGCGCGAAATCACGCTGTTGTGTTTCGCCCGCGGCAACGAGCCGGGCGAGCAGGTGGGGTTCGCTGCGGACGATGTCGCGGTAGAGCTGATGTCCCCGGCAGGTGAAGTCGTGGCGTCGGCTGCGGGTGACGATCAGGTGCGTGATGTCGCTGAGCAGGGTGGGTGACGGACGGTCGTGGTGTCCGGCTCCGCGGGCGATGAAGTCGACCTTCTGCTCTTCGGTGAAGAAGTCGTCCGAGTGGCCCACCACCGCGTCTTCTTTGGTGGGGAAGTAGTTGAAGAAGGTGCGCCGCGAGATGCCGACCTGCTCGCACAGCTCCTCGACGGTGAAACCGGCCAGGCCGCGTTCGGCGGTGAGAGCCCGGGCGTGGGCGACGAGTGCGTCGCGGGTGCGTTGCATGCGTTTGCTTCGCATGCCGCTCCCCGGTGTCGCGGCCTCATTCTGCACGGCGTGCATCGTTGCACTTTCGTGCTGATGGTGCAAAATCGCTAGTCGGTCAGCCAGGGTCGCACCGGCGGCTTCACCCACATGATCTTCTCGTCCGTGTCGGTGCGGATCGCTGCCGGATGGTCGGGATGCCGGCTCGCCCACTCGGTCTTCTCGTCCAGCAGCGCCGCCACGAGTTGCCAGGTCTCGTCCGTGCGTGGTGGATGCGCATCCGCTGCCCGCGCGAGCCGCCTGCGGTAGTTGTCGGTCATCGCCAGGAGCTCGGCGCCGGTGATTCCCCGGTTCCACGCGTATCGGGCGAGCGCGACCGCTTTTTCGCGGCGGTTCTTCTCGGCTCGGTCGGTGTGGGCGAAGTCGGCTTCGCTCATCTACAGTCCTCTCGCTCGGCCGCTGCCGGCGCTACGCTAGGGCAAGCGTAGCGCCAGGAGCCGGAAGGGACGAAGCATGCCCACGGTGAGCGAGTTTCCCGAAGGAACACCGGAAAGTGTTGCAGCGCAAGCATCCGGACCGTCGCGTGTGCCGGAGTTCGATCCCACGATGGGCATCGCGCTGACGCTCGAACGCACAGGTGACCCGCCGCACCGTTTCGTCGCGATCGGCGACTCGCTGCTCCAGGGTTTCCAGAGCGGTGCCATCTACCAGACCGACGTGGCGGTGCCGGCGATCATCGCCCACGAACTCGGTGAGCTGCGCACCTTCCGGTATCCCCGCTACGGCGGGCCCGGCGGGTTGCCGCTGAACATCGAACTGCTGCTGCGCCGGCTCGAGGGGCACTACGGTTCCGGCATCGGGCCGCTGGAGATGCCGCCCGCCCTGTTCACCGTCCGCGGCTTCATGGACGAGGTCGAGGACTACTGGGAACGTGGCCCGGGCGCCCATCCGCCGACCGTCGCGGGTTACCACCACAACTTGTCGTGCTACGGCTGGGATCTTCGCGATGCCCTGAGCAAGACCGCGGCACTGTGCGAGGCCGCCGTCCAGACCCCCACCGACAACCTCGTCGACCAGCTCGTTCAGAACAACGGCGACCGCGCTGCGCTGCGTGTCTACCCGCACTGGGCGGCGCGGCAACGGGAGATGACCCTCTTCGACGCCGCGGCCGCGCTCGGCGACGACCACGACGACAACACCGACAACGGCATCGAAACGCTCGTGGTGTTCCTCGGAGCCAACAACGCGCTGCGCACCGTCACAGAACTCCGGGTGGCGTGGAGCGGGCCGGACTTCCAGGATCTCGACCGCAAACACGACTATACGATCTGGACCCCCGAACATTTCGACACCGAGTTCGCGGAAGTCGTCGAGCGGGTGCGGCGGATCAACGCCCGGCACGTCGTGTTGTGCACCATCCCGCACGTCACGATCGCCCCGATCGCCCGTGGGCTGGGAACGAAGGCTGGCTCTCCGTACTTCCCGTATTACACGCGTCCCTGGATCGACGAGCAGCGCTTCGACGCGACGCGGGACGAGCACATCACCGGCGCGCAGGCCCGGGTGGTCGATGCCGCCATCGACCTGTTCAACATCACCATCGGCCGGGCCGTGTCCGAGGCCCGAGGCGACGGACGCGACTGGTACCTGCTCGATGTCGCGGGCATACTCGAGCGGTTCGCGCGCCGCCGCTACATCGAGGACGTGCAGGCACGCCCCGCATGGTGGACTCCGTACCCGCTGCCACCCGCACTGGCAGGGCTCGATCCCGTCCCGGACACCCGGTTCCTCACCGCCGACGGTCGCGGCGGCCGGGCGACCGGTGGCATCTTCTCCCTCGACGGCGTGCATCCCACCACCGTCGCCTACGGCGTGCTCGCCCAGGAGATCATCGACATCATGGTCCGTGCCGGCGTCGAATTCCGGCACTCCAACGGCACACCGCGACAGGGGCCGGTCGCCGTGGACTTCGACCGGCTCCTGCGCCGCGACACCCTGATCCGGACACCTCCGCAGAACATCGACGGTGCGCTGTCGATACTCGGGTGGACCGACGAGATCCTCGATCTCTTCCGGATCACCCTCAATATCCGGTTGTGACTCAGGTCAGGTTCACGACGTGTGCGTGCGTGGCGACCGCGTCCTGCAGCTTCTTCCGCGACAGGCTCCGCGGCCCGCATGCGCATCCGCCCGGGATCGCATCGTCTTCGAATTGTGTGGCTTCGAGAGTGTCCACGAATTGTGAGTCGAGTTTGTCGCCGTGGTGACCGACCGCCTCGCGGTCGCGGTTGCCACGCCCGCCCGGTCCGCTCGCGGTTACCACCACGGTGCCCGCGGAAGTCTTGTAGACGGCAGCGACGGTGTGGCTCGCGGGACACCGCACCTTCAGTACCGCCTGCTCGGTCCGTTGCGGGCCGAGTTCCTTCACTGCGGCGAGCGCGATCCGGCGGCGTTCGGTGGGAGGCGTTGTGGCAATATCCATCCTCCTATTCCACCCCGAGAGACACTCCGTCCACAGGCGTTCGGCAGAACCGATCTTGGTGGATTTCAGATCACCTCGTCGGTCAGATGGTCGGGTGTGCCGAAACGATGCGCCGTGATCGAAATCGATTGCTCCAGAACGAATGGCAATAGTTCGATTCGTCCGGATTCGGTGACCGGGTGGTCGTGGACCGCCAGGTCGCATCGACGTCCGAGGTGTTCGGCGAGCGCGCGGAAGTCGCCCCCGATCAACCGGATGCGCGCCGGCGGTTCGGCCGCGACGCGGCTGTGCCAGGCGGCCTCGTCTTCGACACTCACGTGCGAGGCACAGTCGCTCAGGACCGAGCGCAGTCCGTCGGAAAGTGTTGTCGCCGTTGATACGTCGACGGGAGCGCCGGCGCGCGCCGCGGCGCCGAGCACGCGCACGAGATCCGTCGGGCGACCGTTGTCCCCGAGCCGGACATGCACCCGCGCCGGGCGATAGCGGAACAGGTTTCGTTCCGCCGTCAACCCGCTCACATCGCGCGCGACACCGAATTCGGTCCGCCACGCGCGGGCATCGCTCGCGAACGCACGCCGCAACGATTCGAGGTCTGCGTCGGGTAGATCCTCCGCGGCGGCGAGCAGCCGCTCCGGAACACCGTCGACGCGTTCGTCCACCGCGCTGTGCGGCACCGGCTTCCACGAGCCGAATCCGAGCAGATAGTTGGGTCCGCCGGCCTTGAATCCGGCACCGACCGACGACTTCTTCCAGCCGCCGAACGGCTGCCGGCGCACGATCGCGCCGGTGATCCCGCGATTGACGTAGAGATTGCCGGCCCGTACGCGGTCGAGCCACCGCCCGATCTCCTCGGCGTCGAGCGACTGCAGCCCCGCGGTGAGGCCGTACTCGACCTCGTTCTGGATGTCGATGGCCTCATCGAGATCGCGGGCGGTCATGATGGCGAGAACCGGTCCGAAGAACTCGACGAGGTGGGCGGCGGATCCGCGCCGCACCCCGGTCCGGACACCGGGCGTCCACAGCCGGCCGTCGTCGTCGAGGCGGCGCGGAGCCACCAGCCACGACTGGCCGGCTTCGAGTGTTGTCAGCGCGTCGAGCAGTTTGCCGTGCGCGGGTTCGATGAGCGGTCCCATCCGGCTGCGTGGATCCTCCGGCGGCCCCACCTGCAGCGACGTGACGGCATCGACCAGCTGGTCGCGGAACCTCCGCGACGTCGCGACCGACCCGACGAGAATCACGAGTGAGGCCGCCGAGCACTTCTGTCCCGCATGACCGAACGCGGACATCAGGATGTCGCGCACCGCGAGATCCGGGTCGGCGCTCGGAGTCACCACGATCGCGTTCTTTCCGCTGGTCTCGGCCATCAACCGCAGGTCGGGGCGAAACGAGCGGAACAGCTCGGCGGTCTCGTACGAACCGGTCAGCACCACCCGATCCACCCGCGGATCCGAGACCAACTGCCGCCCCAGCGGCTTCTCGTCGAGGTGCACCAGCTGCAACGCCTCGCGCGGTACGCCGGCCTCCCACATCGCGTCGACGAGAACCGAACCGCAGCGCGCGGCCAGCGCGGCCGGCTTGATGACCACCGCGGCTCCGGACGCCAGCGCGGCCAGCGTCGACCCGGCCGGGATCGCGACCGGGAAGTTCCACGGTGGCGTCACCACGGTGAGCGCCGACGGCAGGAACCGTGCCCCGTAGATCCGGTCGAGCTCGCGAGCCCGGTCGGCGTAGAAGTGAGCGAAATCGACGGCCTCGGAGACCTCCGGATCCGCTTGATCGAGGGTTTTCCCCGCCTCGGCGGCCATGACCTCACACAGATCGGCGCGGCGGCATTCGAGCACGTGCGCCACACGATCGAGTACCTCCGCGCGCGCCGCCCCACTGCGCGTCCCCCACTCACGTCCGGCCGCGGCGGCGGTCGTCAGGATCGCATCGAGCTGTGGTTCGTCGCTCACCCGATGTGCCGCGACGATGTCCGCACCGAGACGCGACTCCGGGACGTGCTCGAGGATCCGGCGACCCCAGATACGGTTCTGCGGCAACGATGGGTCGGTGTCGGGTGTGTTGCGGAACTCGTTGCCCGGCTGCACTTCCGGAGGAATCTGCCGATTCTGCGTGCGAGCGGGCGAGGGAATCGTGTCGTCGAGTCCGGTCACGGACGCGAGGAAGCGCTGCTTCTCCCGCTCGAACAGCGCCTCGTCGCGGTGCAGTTCGAACACCGCGGACATGAAGTTGTCGCGGCCCGCGCCCTCTTCGAGTCTGCGCACCAGGTACGAGATCGCGACGTCGAACTCCTCCGGATGCACGACCGGGGTGTAGAGCAGGAGACCTCCGACGTGCCGGCGCACGACCTCGGCCTGGGCCTGGGCCATGCCCAGCAGCATCTCGAAGTCGACTCCGTCGAGCACTCCGCGCCGGTCCGCGAGCAGCCAGGCATAGGCGATGTCGAACAGGTTGTGTCCGGCCACACCGATCCGGACGTTGTCGATGCGTGCACGATCGAACGCATAGTGGAGCAGCCTCTTGTAGTGGGTGTCCGTCTGCTGCTTCGTGTTCCACGTCGCGAGCGGCCAGCCGCGCAGCGACGCCTCGACCCGCTCCATCGGAAGATTCGCGCCTTTGACGACGCGTACCTTGATGTCCGCTCCGCCGCGTGCCCGCCGAGAGGCCGACCAGTCCTGCAGCCGCATCAACGCCGCGAGCGCATCGGGCAGGTACGCCTGCACGACGATCCCGGCCGAAAGCTGCAGCAGAGCGGGATTGTCGAGGATGCGCGTGAACGCCGTGACGGTGAGGTCGAGGTCGTGGTATTCCTCCATGTCGAGGTTGACGAACTTCGGGGTGGGCGAGTGCGCGGCGAGCTCGTACAGCGGCGTCAGGCGTTCGACGATGTCATCGACGGCCTCGTCGAACGCCCACGGCGAATGTGGTGCGACGGCCGCGGACACCTTGATCGACACATAGTCGACGTCGTCGCGGGCGAGCAGGACGCGCGTGCCGTCGAACCGGCGGACGGCCTCACGTTCGCCGAGCACCGCTTCTCCGAGCAGATTGAGATTCAATCGCACGTCGCCTCTGCGGACACGACCGATCGCGCGACCGAGCTGCGCGTCGCCGGCGTCGACGACGAGATGACCGACCATCGACCGCAGTGCCCGGCGGGCGGCGGGCACCACGATCCGCGGTAGCGTGGGGCCGAGCCTGCCGCCGAGCCGGATCGCGGCCCGCAGGGGAGGCGGGAGGAAATCCGGTATGTCGCCCGATAATTCGGCGAGATTGTGGGCGGCGACCGCCCGGTCTTCCGGTCGGATCACCCCGTCGATGAACCGCACGGTGAAGTCGAGCCCGTGCGGATCCTTCAGGACTCCGGCGAGCTGTGCAGCCGCGCGGTCGGGTGCGACGGACGCCGACTCCGACAGCCAGCGGCGCACCAGCGATATCGCATCGTCGGCAAGTGTGTCGGTGAAATGATCCGGTGCGTGTGCGCTGTCGGACATGCCGGGCCTCCCGTCCGCAGGGTGAAATTCGTCGGCCGGCGTGAGTACAGCCCTACTTCTTCCTCAGGCTGTCGAGCATCAATGTCAGTCCGGCGCCGAGCAGCCACACGTCCTTGGCGATGGCGGTGCCGTCCTGCGTGGGTTTGGGCGAGCCCTCCTCGTGCATGCCGGGAGTCTTCCAATACATGGTCATCATGCCGCCGCCGAACCCGGTCAGCGCGGCACCGGCGAGAAACGACGGAACGATCGGCGCGAGGAGCGCAGCGCCGATTCCGATTTCGGCGGTCGAGAGCGCGGTGCCGAAACTGGTCGGATTCCATTCCTTGACGGCCGGGAACGCGTTTCCGGCCATGCCCTGCAGGGCCTGAGCGTTCTCGGCGGGAAGGTTCCGCTTGCCGAGGCCGGAGTTGAGAATGAATGCTCCGGTCGCGAGGCGAAGCGGAATATGACTCAGTCGCACGATGGCACCTCGATTCTGTCGATGACGATGCACCGTCAATCTACCGACCATCACGGCCCGGCGTTTGGCTTCTGCTGCGTCCGGGAATCCGCCGGTGACAACGAGGAGGCGGACGTAAGTGACCAGTCAATCGTCGGGTGGTGGCGCGGCATCCACAGCGGAACGCGCAGCGCAGCACCCTGTACTCGAACGTTTCGCGCGCGCCGGCTACGTCGGCAGCGGTCTTGTCCACCTGCTCATCGGATACATCGCTGTCCGGATCGCATTCGGCGGGGAGGACGGTTCCGCCGACCAGTCGGGTGCGATGGCGGAGCTCGCCGAGCAGCCGGGTGGCCGCTTCGTGCTGTGGGCATGTGTCGTGGTGTTCGTGATGATGGGCATCTGGCGGATAGCCGAAGCGACCTTCGGCAGCGCGTCGCGGCCCGATGCGGTCGACCCCAAGGACAGGGCGTTCGACCGCATCAAAGCGTTGAGCCTCGCCGTGGTCTACTTCGCGTTCGCGTTGATGGCCTTCGGATTCGCCCGCGGCAACGGGAGCTCCAGCAGTGAGCAGAACACGAGTCTCACGGCGAGTCTCATGGAGTCCACGTTAGGGAAGATCGCGCTGATCGTCGGTGCACTGATCATCATCGGGGTGGGTGCTTACCACGTGCACAAGGGAGCGACCTGCAATTTCGTCGATGACCTGAAGGGCTCCACCGGGCAGGCGGTGCGAAGTCTCGGACTTGTCGGCTACGTCGCCAAGGGGCTGTCCATCGGCGTCATCGGAGTGCTGGTGATTCTTGCGGTGTTCCAGTCCCAGCCCGACAAGGCTGCCGGCCTCGACGGGGCCATCAAGACCCTCGGTGCGCAGCCGTACGGTGCGGTCCTGCTCGTGGTCGCCGGGGTGGGAATCGCCGTCTACGGGCTCTACAGCTTCGTGATGGCCCGCTACGCCAAGATGTAGCGAACCTCCGCGATCCCGGATTTCCTCCCCACATCGTGGCGGTAGGTGTCCGGGTTCGCGGCAGGATTAAGGTCAGGCCTTCTTCTGCTCCACGGCAATGTCGTCCGAGAAGACGAGCCGGCCGTCGTCGAGTGCGACACCCCAGCGTCGCACCGGTGCCCAGTCGCGGCCGAGTTGCCCGCCGGCTTTGGCTGCTTCGTTCGCGAAGTCCTCGACGACCACGCCGGCAAGTCGGTTCTTTTCTTCGTCGATGCGCACTGTCACTCGCGTTCCGACGGTGAGCTCGCCGCTGCTTGAGGGTCCCGAGTTGTTACTCATAACAATGATCATCGCATCGCATTACGCTTCGCACAGCAGGGGCCGCCCGGTGGACCGTCATTCCACGATGGGGAAGATCGACTCTCCGTCCTCGGGGCTGCCGCTGATCTGACCACGATCTACGCGTGAATCCTCGACGACCACCCCATCGACCACCTCGGCCTGCTTGAAGCCACCCTCGTCCGCTGTGGTGTCGTCCTCGATTGTCTCGTCGACGAGATCCTCGGTCAGTTCTTCATCCGGTGTCGCCGCGACCGGCCGTTCCGGCTGTTCCTCCGGCTCGATATCGGGTTCTTCCTCGGCGAGACGCTGGTCCAGCGACTCACCTTCCTGCTCCTCGCGCTGGGTCGTGCCGAACTTGTCGGCTCCGCTCCAATCTTCGGGCGGATCGACGACCTCGTCGCCGTCGTCGTTGCGTACTTCGTCGGCATCCATGCCTTCGCTCGGGCTGAGGGTGTCGCCGGGGCCGTCTTCGATACTCATGCCCGGGGAGATACCCGAGACCCCTGATCGCGAAACGCGGACGGAACCGGCTCGGCACGCGTCGCGGCCCGGCGGACGAGGTCGACGATCGTGTCGGGGGTATCGGACTGCGGCGCATGTCCTGCCCACGGCAGCGGTACGAACTGCGACCCCGGAATCAGCGGGGTGTAGCGCACTGTCTGCGCCGACGCGACGACGTCGAGTACCCCTTGTCCGAGGACGACCGGACAGGTGATCTTGTCGAGTCCGGTCGGCACGTCCATCAGAATCGAGTCCCACAGCATCGACCAGTATCCGGTGGACTCGGCAAACCCTCCCTTTACGGACAGTGATTCGGTTCGCGTGGTCCGCCACGGCATTGCGCGTAGTCCGGCCGTGAGTGCGGTGCGGCCCGCAGTGCTGTGGGACATCCGCTCGATCAGGGGGCTCCGCACCTTGTTGGCGATTCGAGCGCCGGCCATGAGCACACCTTGGAACACCCGCTCCGGCGGCAAACCCAGACCCGACGGCGACAACGCGACGACGGACAGGGCGCGGCCGCGTTTCGCGAGCTCGATTGCCAGTCGGCCTCCGAGGGAATTGCCCAGGACGTGAACCCGATCCCATCCGTGGGCGTCGAGGTCTGCGACGAGGGCATCTCCGAGGGCTTCGATGGTGGGGCGGGTCTCCAGCATCGGCGACGATCCGTGGCCGGGAAGGTCGATGGCCAGGACCTCGAAGTGCTCGGACAGGCGCGGGATGAGCTCGGAGAAGTCGTCCAGGGTAGCGCCGATGCCGTGCAGGAGAAGCAGCGGTTCGCCGGAGCCGACGCGCCGATGAGCCAGTCGAGGAGCGTGCATCAACTCATTGTCCATGGGGCGGAAGGTAGCGGCGACCCGAGCGCAGGCAGCGCGGGGCATCGTCGATTGCCGTTCGCCTGCTCATTCCGGCCGATGGGACGACCGGCGACCTGCCCACGCGGGCAGGATCCACAAGCCGAAGAACATCGTCATCGCCACCGCAGCCGCGATCACGCCGACGGTCATGTCGACCACGAAACTGAAGATCAGCAGGACCACACCGACGAGGGCGAGGCCCAGCACAGCGATGCCACCGATGGACAGACGCTGACCGATGGCAACGAGTTCGGACAGGGCATGCCGACGGAACAACAGTCGATGGATGCCGACCGGAGCGACCAGCATCATGGTCGCCGTGGCCGAGCAGGCGACCGTGACGAGGTAGATCACTTCCTGGGCGTCGGACAGTTCCTCGAATCGTCCCTGGAACGGCAGCGTCAGCAGGAAACCGGTCAGCACCTGGACGCCGGTCTGGACCACTCGCAGTTCCTGCAGCAGATTGTTCCAGTTGCGATCGAGACGTTGAGTCTCCGTTTCGTTCCGGACCCGACGATTCCACTCGGCATCGTCGCGAGTCCCGACATCGTTCATTCCCTGGTGATACCCGATTTCGGGTAGTCGACACGCGGAATCCGCCTCCTGATCACGCAACACGGAGGGACCTCGGATCTATATAGGTGCCTATGTGCGCACCTATATACTTATAGGGTGCGATCACAAGAAGCGAGTTCTATGACCAGGGCCCTCGCCCATCCGGTGTTCCGGCGCTTGTTCGCCGCGCAGGTGGTGGCCCTGATCGGCACCGGTCTGCTGACGGTTGCGCTGGGGCTGCTGGCCTACGACCTTGCCGGCAGCAACGCCGGGGCGGTGCTGGGCACGGCGCTCGCGATCAAGATGCTCGCGTATGTGGCGGTCGCGCCGGTGATCGCCGCCCTGACCGACCGGCTGCCCCGTAAGACCGTGCTGATCACTGCCGATGTAGTGCGAGCTGTCGTGGCGCTGGCGTTGCCGTTCGTGGCGCAGGTGTGGCAGATCTACGTGCTGATCTTCGTGCTCCAGGCCGCGTCGGCGACCTTCACCCCGGCGTTTCAGTCGGTGATCCCGTCGGTACTCGAGGACGAGGACGATTACACTGCGGCGCTCTCGCTCTCCCGGCTGGCCTACGATCTCGAGGCCGTGCTCTCGCCCATGCTGGCGGCGGCATTGCTGCTGGTCATCGACTACAACTCCTTGTTCGTCGGCACCGTGGTCGGCTTCGTCGCCTCGGGCCTCCTGGTGTTGACCACCGCGGTGCCGGCACTGCCGCCCGCGGAGCGGACGCAGCCGTTGCGTGCCCGGATCACCGCGGGCGCACAGGTGATGGCCTCCCGTCCGGTGTTGCGGGCGCTGTTGGTGATGAATCTGGTGGTGACCGCGGCCACCGCCCTGGTGGTGGTCAACACCGTGGTCTACGTGAAAGACCTGCTCGGCGGCACCGACACCGGGGTCGCGGTGGCGCTGGGGTGTTACGGCGCCGGATCGATGGCGGTGGCGCTGGCGTTGCCGCGGGCGCTGGGCCGGGTGCCGGATCGCAGGGTGATGCTCGCCGGGTGCGCGGTGCTGCCGCTGGGACTGGCGGTGGTCGCGGCCCTGCTGTTCAGCGACCCCGCACCCACTTTCGGATGGGCGATTCTGGGGACGATGTGGGTGGTGCTCGACGCTGTTCTTCAGAAACAGGGCCACATGATCCCCGTGCGAGATCCCCGCCTCGGCGAACAGGTGTGCAGTTCGGTTGGCCTCGGCCTCCAGCTCGCCATAGGTGAGATTTTGGTCTTCG